>DATNKA010001142.1:0-10889 GCA_035603655.1 Candidatus Acidiferrales bacterium
GTTGCAGGTCGGTCCGAGCCTCCGAAGCATGCTGGTAGCGGAGGTCTCGATCTTTCTCAAGACACTTTATGACGACATCTTCGAGCCGAGAAGGCACTTGGGGATTCAGTTGTCTAGGCACAACAGGAGCACGGTTTAGAATTGCGTCGAACACCAGACCAGAGGTGTCAGCGCCAAACGGCAAAGCTCCGGTTGCCATCTCATACAAGACAGAACCGAATGAGAACAAATCAGTGCGCGAATCGAGTTCCTTGCCCCTTACCTGCTCCGGGGACATGTAGGCGATTGTTCCGAGCGTCGAACCGGGAATGGTGAGCTGCTCGTCGGTAATTTCCAATGTAGGAGCGCCCTCGGACACCGATTGTGCCTTGAGCGAGAGCTTTGCCAGACCGAAATCAAGAACCTTGGCGTGTCCTCGCTTGGTGACAAAGATGTTCGTAGGCTTCATGTCCCGGTGGATAATGCCAGCCGCATGCGCGGCATCCACAGCATCGGCGATCTCGATGCCAAGCGAGAGCGTGGTCTCCACGTCCAAAGGCTTCCCCGCGATCCGCGCCTTCAAAGTCATGCCATCCAAGAACTCCATGACGATGAAGGGTTGACCGTTTTGCTCCCCGATCTCGTGTATGGTGCAAATGTTTGGATGGTTAAGCGCAGAAGCCGCCTGTGCCTCGCGTTGGAATCGGGCTAGAGCTTGGGTATCCTTGGCTACCCCGTCAGGCAGGAACTTCAAAGCGACAAACCGATGCAGCTTCACGTCCTCAGCCTTGTATACGACACCCATTCCACCGCTACCCAGCTTCTCAACGATGCGGTAGTGCGAGATGGTTTGGCCGATCATGGGTGGCGCTCAAGGTGCAATGGTAGGGATGTGAAGACCGGGAGTCAACAAAGGACGTTACAGGGATCGGAAAGTCGGAGTCGCCTTCTCCCAACGAGTCAGGCGAACCTTCACCCCGTATTTCTGTGTGAACGGTGGGACGATACCGTTCAAGTGCAGGTACTCGACAAGCTGTCCATAGTGGTCGGTGATGTGGAGTTCGTTCTTTTTCATGGAATCGACCCCCTGGTTCCCGATTCTCAACAGTAGCCCATTGTCGACAACATCAAAGCAGGGTCAATCACGCGAAATCGATCACTAGACACACAGCGGGGGCATGGTTCAGCGGTGTTCTTCGAGTACTCAGGCACGACGAGTAGGTGTGGGCGCGTTTCAATTAGTTCCAAAGCGATGCCACAAGCCTCACGGAAAACGGCGGGGTGCTGCGGGCGTCGATGGTCGAGCCATGCTGGTTCGGCAGCATCGGGGTTTAGCAATTTCAACATTCGAATCAGGTCATCGGCATACTTCGAGGCGACCGACATCCCTTCAGTTAGCTGCAATACCAGCCTCACGAGTCTGGCAATGAGGTCTTCAAGCGATATCACCAGAACAGCACCCAACGAAAAGCTCGACCGGCTTCGCCCGTCTCACGGTTGAACCGCAGGCGCGGAATACGTCAATGCGAATCTTGGTCTCAGCATCAACGAACTGAGCAAGTGTCTTGCCGGGCGGATCGAACGGATGGATGTGGCGGCACAAGAAATCACGACTCAGACTTTCGGGCACGTACTCGAAGGAGGAAACGACGAAATCTATGTCGTTCAGCGAACGGATCGAGGGCTCCAGGCCATGCAAAATGCTGTGAATCTCCGTAGCAAATCCGCCAGTGATCACCCATTGCCGGGTCTCGTGCCGACGCAATTTCTGAAGTGCATCGGTCGCACGCGCAGAGTCCTCCGAGGACATGAACCACTCAGGTCTGATCACGGCTGTCACGTGGATGAGCTTACGGTATTTGCAGAGTCGCCGCCAGCAGGCGTCGGCGGACTTGCCGTCTTAGAGACATTACCCCCGTGACCGCCCCTGACACCCAATCCCGTCGTTTGTGGCTCAACAAGGTTGCGACTGCTGCAGAAATGCCCCCTTCGGGCCACTCGGCTCGCGGCGCGGTTTCGGCTGAAAAAGAGTGGCTGGGACCGCAGACCTCCAACTTGAAATGACGGCCGGTTTGGCGGTCAGCACGCGCCGGATACTTAGGCTGGGAAATATCGGAAGAACCGGTAGAAGTTGACGGTTGGCAACAAGAATTATCCCCGCTCAAATTGATGCGAGTCCGATTTGAATGCTTCCCTCGTTTGGTCCCGTTATAGACAAACTCATATCCTTCGTCCCGGACACAAACGAAAGCGCCCCAGACTCATCGAGTCCCGGGACGCTCCGTCGATCAGTCCTCCCCCGAAAACTGTTCTCAACACACTTTACGTTCTGGTCTGCATCTGAGCAACGACCTGTGGTAATGGAATTCTGGTTACCTAAAGCCGCTCCCCGACCACCTGTCTCCTGCTCTTATTTTTCTTCCTCGCATTGGTTGTTTCGCTCCAACCTCCTGATACTCAAGCCCATCTCCCATGTCCCGATTCCTGTCTCAAAATTTGGGACATCAGCCTTAAGTCATTGGAATCAATGGAAATTCAGCGCAACCAAAGTACTGGGAATACGGGGCAGAGAACCGGGTCCGATTCCAAAGTCGTTCTCCCCGAGCTTCGCGGATTTTGCAGAACAAGACTTCCAGAAAACCAGAAATGTCCTGCCTTCGGCCGTGACCTTTTGCCAGCTCCAACGTTTAACTCTCTTAGAAGCATCGGTGTGACATTTGTCAGCTAGGCGGGATGACGATCTCCACTGGCGACCCAGGCCGGTCGGATGGACGATAGGGTTACCGTTGCAGCGAAATGCGCGGCGGGTAATTTCCGGCTCGGAGGCGGTTGTGGGGAGTGCAGTCATTCGTTTATCCTTGTGGGCTGCATGGACTATGCTGGTCCGCAGTCCTGTACGCCGCGTCTTCCCTGGGGTTCAAGCGAGGTTCTCAATATGACTTTGAGCCGATTTGTCACCAAAAACGCCTTCCGCAACAAACGCCGCAGCATTCTGACGGTGCTGAGCATTGCATTCTCTTTGCTCCTGCTGACTCTCATGATGACCATCTGGCGGGCTTTTTACCTGGACCAGGGTAGTGCGGAGTCGGCGGAGAGGCTGGTGGTCCGGCACCGAGTTTCTTTGACGTTCAATTTGCCCGGCTACTATCGCGAGAAGATTCGCGCCGTGCCGGGAGTGGTCGCGGTAGTGCCGGTGTCGTGGTTCGGCGGAGTTTACAAAGACCAGAAACCGGAAAACTTTTTCGCACGGTTCGGCACCGATCCGGAGGAATTTTTCAAAGTATTCCGGGACATTCAAATGCCTGACGAGCAGCGACTGGCGTGGCAGAGGGATCGCCAGGGGGTGATCGTCGACGACACGCTGGCCAAGAAATACGGCTGGAAGCTGGGCGACCGGATTGTGTTGAAAGGCGACATTTATCCGGTTGACCTGGAGTTGTACGTTCGAGGTATTTTCACTTCCTATCCCGATAACAAATCTGTATATTTCAACGCCAAGTATGTGGAGGAAGCGGTTGATTCTTTCAAGGGGCGAGCCGGCACGTTCAGCATTCTGGCGGCCTCTCCCGGAGATGTGAGCCGGATCGCAAGCACCATCGATGATACCTTTCACAACTCTCCCCAACCCACCAAATCGGAGAGCGAGAAGGCATTCGGCCTGGAATTTGTTGCCATGCTGGGCAACGTGAAGGCGTTCATCTTGATGATTTGTTCGGCCGTAGTTTTTGCCACTCTATTGGTTTCCGCGAACACCATGGCGATGTCGATCCGCGAGCGCACGCGCGAAGTGGCCGTATTGAAAACGTTAGGCTTCACGCGGCAGAGCGTGCTGGGTCTATTCGTTAGCGAAGCCATAGCCCTGGCCGTGTTGGGTGGAGTAATTGGGGTGGGCTTGGCGTATTTACTGATCTATGCGGTGACTCACTCCCCGCAGTTTTTCAGTTTTTATAACATGAAGGTGACGCTCGGGATGTGGGCGGTAGCTATCTTCGTATCCGGTTTGGTGGGGCTGGTGAGTTCGTTGTTCCCTTCCTATCATGCTTCGCAGGTAAACATTGTGGATGGTTTGCGGCACATCGGTTGAAATTATGACGTTGGGTAGTTTTGTGGTACGTAATACGTTTCGTAACAAGCGGCGCAGTCTGCTGACGATGCTGAGCATCAGCTTTTCGCTGCTGCTGCTTACGCTGATGATGTCGATCTGGCGAACGTTTTATATCGACGCGGGCGCGCCCGATTCGGCTAAGCGCGTGATTACGCGAGACCGAGTCTCGTTAGCGTTCCTGTTGCCTGGTTATTATCGCGACAAGATTCGGAGCATCCGAGGAGTGGTGGCAGTGGCCCCGATGACGTGGTTTGGCGGCAAGTATAAAGATGACCGCCCGGAGAACTTCTTTGCGCAAATCGCCACCGACCCCGACGAATACCTGAAAGTGGCCTCGGACAAGATCCTGCCGGCGGATCAGGTCGTGGCCTGGCAGCGCGACCGTGCCGGAGCATTAGTGGACGTTACGCTCGCGGATAAGTATGGCTGGAAAATTGGCGATAAGATCACGTTGCAGGGAACGATCTTTCCCGCCAATCCGGAGCTGACGATTCGCGGCATCTACCACCGCGATCCTCCCCAGAACGCGTTGTATTTCAACGCCAAGTATTTGGAAGAGTCCATAGACTGGTTCAAGGGACGGGCAGGCTGGTACTCCACGCAACTGGCGTCGCCGGCGGATGTGGCGCGCGTGTCAGGCGAAATCGACGATATGTTCCGCAACTCGCCGGAGCGCACAAAAACTGAGAGCGAGAAAGCTTTTCAGCTTTCCTTCGTCGCCACGCTGGGAAATGTCAAGGCTTTCATCCTTGGTATTTGTGGCGCGGTGGTGTTTGCCATCCTGCTGGTCTCGGCAAACACGATGGCCATGTCGGTGCGCAGCCGGACGCGCGAAGTCGCCGTGCTGAAGACGCTGGGATTCACCCGCCGGCGTGTGCTGTCCCTCTTCGTGTTTGAAGCGGTCGCTTTGGCTGTATCGGGCGGCCTGGTGGGAATATTTGGGGCGGCGGGATTGATTCACTGGATGACGCACTCCACCGTCGCAATCGGCATTCCAATCAACATGAAAGTCACGTTGCCGACCATCGCGCTGTCATTGCTGGTGGCGGCGACGGTTGGATTTCTGAGCGGATATGTTCCCGCGTATGGCGCGTCGCGCACCAATATTGTAGAGGGATTACGCCACATAGGTTGAACGAAGACCTGACCAAGTCAGGTGAGTTGAGAATGAATCTATGGCAATACCGATCAGCTATAACGTCCGCAATCTGAGGCTCCGCAAAGGGCTTACCGTCATGACCGCCCTGGGTATTGCACTGACCGTTACCACTGCGATCTTCCTGATGGCGCTGCTCGCGGGGTTGCAGCGCGCTTTCGTCTCGAGCGGCAATCCGCAGAACGTGCTCGTGCTGCGCAAGGGGTCGGAGGCGGAGCTCTCGGGCGGATTCGATGCTTCGCTGTTTCCCACCCTGAAGGTGCTTCCCGGCATCGCCAAAGACAGTCACGGCGATCCCATGGTTTCCGGAGAATGGGTGGTGGTGATCGTACTTCCGCGTAAGGACGGCACGGGCGAGGTCAACGTCACGGTGCGCGGAATGATGCCGGATGGGCTCGAACTCCGGCCCAGCGCGAAACTAATCGAAGGACGCTGGTTCCAGACGGGGCAGCGCGAAGTGGTGGTGAGCAAATCCATTCGCTCGCGCTTCGCTCATGCCAACATTGGCGACACAGTGGAGTTCGGCAAAGGATCGTGGAAAGTCGTCGGCGTGTTTGACGCCGGCGGTTCCGCCTATGAATCGGAGATTTGGTCGGATGTGAATCAGATGGCGGCGGATTTCGATCGGCAGGGTGGGTATTCGTCAGCATACCTGCGGGCGACCGATCCCATCGCCGCGGATGCTCTCAAAAACCGAGTCAGCGATGATCAACGTCTAAAGCTTGAAGGAGTTCTCGAGACTGATTATTACGCCAAGCAAACCAGCTCGGGGGCTCCCATCAAGTACATTGGCATCGTGGTCGCGATCATCATGGCGATTGGATCGAGTTTTGCGGCGATGAACACGATGTACGCCGCGGTGGCGTATCGCGGGCGCGAAATTGCCACGTTGCGCGTGCTGGGATTTTCCCGTCCCTCGATTTTGACATCATTTGTTCTGGAATCGCTGTTGCTCGCCATGTTGGGCGCGGTGGCGGGCATTCTGCTTATGCTGCCGTTCAATGGAATGCAGACCGGAACATCGAATGCCGTGACCTTTAGCGAAGTCGTATTCAGCCTGCAGATCACCTGGCAGGTTGCGATGTATGCGATCATCTTCGCCCTGGCCATGGGACTGTTCGGCGGCCTGTTTCCCGCCTGGCATGCGGCGCGCCAGAATATTCTTACCGCTCTGCGAGGATAATTTTTAAGGAAACTAGACGAGCAGATCTTCCGTATTCACTCTTATGCCGATTGACGCAAAACACCAAGACCTGCAGAGCTTGAGGATTGACCGCACGGAACGCGGCACCGTCAACGGGGAACCGCCTGCGTGGGCCCGCCGCTACATTCTTATTGGGATCGTGCTCGTAGCCGTCTTGAGCTTGTCCACGCTGACTTACCGCATGCTCTCCCGCGACGTCCCGGAGGTAGAGGTAACGCGCGCGGCGGCGGAGAGCAGCGACGTGGGCGGCACAGTACTCTCGGCCACAGGCTACATCGTGGCTCATCACACCATCAATGTGAACTCTAAGGTCACTGGACGCCTGGCGTGGATTGGCGTGGAAAAGGGCGACAAGGTCAAGGAAGGCCAGGTTCTCGTACGTTTGGAGGATGAGGAGTTCCGGGCCTCCTATGAACAGGCAAAAGGCGCGTTGGATAATGCCCGCGCGTATCTCGAGGAACTGGAGCACGGATCCAGGCCGGAAGAGATTCAAGCGGCGCAACACAATCTTGATGAAGCGCGCGCTACGCTGGTAAACGACAAGCTTACGCTCGACCGCACCAAGGAACTTTCATCCGCTGGCGTGGTGTCGCGACAGGCTCTGGACGATGCCACAGCGAAATTTGATTCAGATCAGCAAAAGGTTAATTCACTGGACAAAGCTTCTCAGCTGATGCAGATCGGCCCACGGCCGGAAGAGATCGCCCGCGCCCGCGGATCCCTGGCTCAGGCGCAGGGGCTCGCAGACTATGCAAAGTCGCAACTCGATGCCACGGTGATCCGCGCGCCCGTCACTGGCACGATTCTCGACCGCACCGCCGAAAAGGGAGAACTCATTACGGCTCAGTTTGCCAGCGCAGCTGCTGGCGGGCCGCAAGGATCGGTGGTCTCACTGGCTGACTTGAACGATATTCAGGTTGAACTCGATATTGCACAGTCTGACTTTGCGCGTCTTGGTCCTAAACAAAAAGGCATCGTTACTGTGGATGCTTACCCCGATAAACAGTACAGAGGAGAAATCGCACAGATCTCGCCCGAGGCGAACCGGCAGAAAGCCACCGTGCAAGTGAAAGTGCAGGTTCTGAATCCGGATGAATATCTAAGGCCGGAGATGAATGCCACGGTGAAATTTCTAGCCGACGAACAGAAATCCGCGAGTTCAAAGCCCACGGGCGCGTTCATACCCGCGACTGCTTTGCGCGATCACGACGGAAAGAAGATCGTATTTTTGTCGTTCGATGGCAAGGCGCACATGCGAGAGGTTCATGTGCTGAGCCAGCGCAGCGATGGATTTCTCGTCGATGGATTAGTAGGTGGGGAGAGCGTGATCACGAAGACGCCACAAGATCTGAAGGACGGAGACACAATTAAGGTAAAGGGGTAATTCATGAGCACTGTTGCTGAAGCCAAAGTCGCGACCGGAACGAAGGTGGTTCAAGCCCGCAATGTCAGCAAGATTTTCAAGCGCGAGGCATTCGAGGTGAAGGCTCTCGATGATGTCTCGATTGACATTGCGGCCGGCGAATTCATGGCGCTGATGGGGCCCTCAGGCTCGGGCAAGACCACTCTGCTAAATATGATCGCGGCCATCGACCGGCCAACGTCGGGCGAACTGCTGGTGCAGAACCAGAATATTTTTCGCTTCAATGATTCGCAGGCGGCTCACTGGCGCAACGAGCACATCGGATACGTCTTCCAGACCTTTAACCTGATCCCTGTGCTGACGGCTTTCGAAAACGTGGAGTTGCCCCTGCTGCTGACCAAGCTCAATCCCAAGCAGAGACGCGACCACGTGATGACTGCATTGAAACTCGTCGGCCTGGAAGAGCGGGTCAATCATCTTCCCAAGCAGCTCTCCGGCGGACAAGAACAACGGGTGGCGATCGCGCGCGCAATTGTCAGCGACCCAACGCTGTTACTGGCGGACGAGCCTACCGGCGATTTGGATAGTCACTCAGCCACCGAGGTGCTCGAAATCCTAAAGCGGCTGAACGAGGATTTTCACAAAACGATTGTGATGGTGACACACGATCCCCATGCGGCTTCGTACGCGCATGTCACACGGCATCTCGAAAAAGGGATGCTATTGCCACCGGGATAGTTCGAACTACTGTGGGGCAGGCCGCGACAGTTGCGGCGTGGCATCAGCCACCCACTGCCAGGCTCGGCGACCGCTATCAAGCGAAACGGGCTTGGCCTCTCCGTACGCCACTAAACGATTGAGCACCGTGGTGACAGACGCCATGGGGTCCTTGTGGCGCTCGAGCATGGGCGGCATCCGTTTCTGGATTCGGTCACACACATCGCGCGCACTTAGGGCGCGGTTAGCCTCCATGAGAATCATGCGGCACGCCTTGGTAAAGCCAGGTTGACGGCCGCCGCTTTTGCGATCGACCAACTCCAGCAATTCATCGCTCAACAAGTCGTCCCCGAACAAGTTGGCAAGACCGACAATGGTCTGTTTAACCGTCCCGATCCGGCGCATGACGTCAGCGCGCTGCTGCAACAGTTGGCGCAGCTCTTCCTGAGCTTGCCGCACAACCTCCTGCACATGTCCATTGACATGGGTGTTGATGGTTCCAGTCGCGCTTGGCTGACTCTCCATAAACCCTCCCCCACACTGTCTCCGACGCTCGAACTCCTGGGCACCGGCTCTTAGACGATACGCAGAAAGCCCTGTAAGTGTTCCCCGCTTCTGCCCGGGGAGCCGCAACATGCGCCAGACTTATTCCTTAGACGCGCGAGATCAGGGATGGTTAAGGATCTGCTAAGCGAAAATGTAAATAAACAGTCCTCCGCTGTTAGTTTCGACTCGAGGTTTTTCCGTTCGAAGCCGATGAGAGGAGAATAAGAGGTAATTCCAGTGCATACGGCACCACAGCTCGAGCGCTCATCCCTCGTTTTGTCAGTCTTGCTGGTAGGAGACCAGGCGGAGGATTTTTTCTCATTCGCGACATCGGTCGCCGACATCACTCAGGCGGGAGCCTGGGACGGGCTGAGAAATCGCTCCGCAATGGAGCTGGGCTGCTGCGCACCATCCGGTGCACGCTGAATCTCCACACGATGCGACAGAAGCAGAATTCGGCGGGAGACTCATTGCGCAAGCTTTCCTGCGCGGTCCAGCAATCCGCCGATACCATCATGATTACGAACCGTGAAGGCATCATCGAATAGGTCAACCCCGCCTTTGAATCGCTGACTGGTTATTCCTCCGAGAAAGCGGTGGGCCAGACGCCGGGCATCCCGACCTCGGCCGGGCAAGTGCCGGCACTTTATCGCGAATTGTGGGAAGCCATCAGTATCGGCAACGTCGATCACAACATTCTGGCGGACGTTGTGATGCCTCGCATCAGCCGTGGTCAACTGGTAGAAAAACTGACTGCGATCCCCCCCGGCACCAGGGTTCTATTCGTTTCCGCTCACGCCGGCCAAACCATCCTGGATCACGAAGTGGCGGACGTGGAAAACAACTTTCTGCAAAAATCATTTACCGTGGGACAACTGGCCGTCAAAGTAAGGGTAGCTCTGGATCGCAGGGTGAATGCTCTTCCCCTCCCGGCTGAACCGAGTGAACCGGTCGATCGCTCTAGGAATCGACGCGAGTCAGCTTCCCATCTTTCAACTTAAACTGGTCCCCGCGCCAAGTTACGGTGTGGCCACCCAGGCTCACGATCCAGACCACAACCGCAACTAGATCGCGCAGCGGAATCATCCAGACATACCTTAGAACCTGCCGATCCTCGAGGACTTTCCAACCCACGGCCAGCGCTACGGCGAAGCGAAGAAAAAGAGTGGACACGAGCGCGCCCCAGGACCAGAGAGCACCTCCGCTTGCCGCCACAGCCAACAATGCCCACAGGATTCCAAATGTGAAAGCCAGTCCGAAATAGCCGCCAGCGCGGGCGTCGCGAACGCCGCGCGCCCAGCGAAGCTGATGCGCGAAAAAACCCAGCAGGTCATAGGCAGGAAGATAGGTTTCCACCACAACATCAGAGAGTCTTACCGCCAGCCCGAGGTCCGCAATGCGCTTTCCAAGTTCGTAGTCGTCTGCCAGATGATTTACGATGGAAGCGAAGCCGCCGATTTTCTCCAACTCGGCACGGCGGAACACCAGCGTGGAGCCCAGTCCAAAATGAATACCCCCCTCCAGTTGACGGGCGACCAATACGCCTGCGCAAAAATCCGTACTGATCCCCAGCGCCTCCATTCGCGATCCCAGCGTCGCCGCAGCCACCCCGCGGTAAAGGCAAGTCACCATTCCTGTTTGTGAATCTGACAGCGGCGCGATCACACGCCGAAGGTAGTCAGGCTCGACCCGAATGTCGCTGTCGTTAACAATGATGTGGTCATAACCGGCTTCAGTCATCATCTGCGCCAGGTTGCTCACCTTCACGTTTGCACCGAGGATCGTCGGACTCCTCACCAGCCGAATTCTGCGATCCGGA
>DATNKA010001143.1:0-10659 GCA_035603655.1 Candidatus Acidiferrales bacterium
GTCTGGAACGGCGGAAAAACTGGAGCCTCGGAGGACGAAGTCTTTCTCGATTCCAAGCTCGTGTCCGTTCTGGAGGATTGGCGGAAGCGATGTGTCGAAACGCCGGAGGCTTGGCTATTCGCTAATGCGGATACAAAGCGCCCAGTCCACGGCGACGCCATTCAGAAAGACTACTTGCGACCGGCCGGTGAAAAGATCGGATTGCAAGGAGTGGGCTGGCACAGTTTTCGGCACACCTATCGAACGCTGATTGATGATATCGGCACTCCGCTCGGGGTGCAGCAGCGCCTCATGCGGCACGCCGACATCAAGACGACCATGAATACATACGGCTCAGCATTTGAAAAGACCAAGCGCCGAGCCAATAGCCGGGTAGCAGATATTGTTTTGCCACCCGCGATCAAAAAGCAACTGAAGGATAGGGCGAAGGAAGTTTCCCTGAGGAATTTGAGGCCCGAAACAGCCACGATCCAGTGACTTTGGAATTGGGGACTACGCCGGTAGTCCCTCAAATCCGTAAATGGTTGCGGGGGGTGGATTTGAACCACCGACCTTTGGGTTATGAGCCCAACGAGCTACCAGACTGCTCCACCCCGCAGTTTGATCATAAACAATGACTCCAACATCGTCAAACCTACGCACGGACCACCAGCATTCGTGAACCAGCTCGCGCGACATTTAGAGACGCCCGACTGGACGCCTACTACACGGTTCTCGCGTCGGACCAATCTTCCGGATGCACTCGCATCCGATTGGTGATTATTGGCATCGAACCAACGTCGAGTTTTAGGGAACTAAAGAATCTAAAATTGCGAATAGCAAGGAGAACATAATCTATGGCCAAGAAAGATCCGAACGCCAAGGCCCCGGCGCGCGAGCGGGGGATGGTGAGCGCGCAGCCTCGATTTCATCAGCATGCTGGCGAAATTCAAGCGTATGGCTCCGTTTCGCACCTGTTGCCTCTCGAACTGGAAGAGCCTGTCCGCCTCGAGATGACCGAGCAACTCAACCTCATGCTGGCCGACACCATGACCTTGCGCGATCTATATAAGAAATCGCATTGGCAGGTTGCCGGGCCGACTTTTTATCAACTCCATCTTCTGTTCGATAAGCACTATGGGGAGCAATCAGAACTGGTGGATACTATCGCGGAACGCATTCAACTCCTCGGCGGAATCTCGATCGCGATGGCCGCTGACGTCGCCGAAACCACTCGCATTGAGCGTCCACCGAAGGGAAGGGAAGAGGTGCCAGTGCAAATTTCCCGGCTGCTCGATGCGCACCAGATCATCATCGGACACTGCCGCAAGTTGGCAAAACGTGCCGATGACCTGGAGGACGCTGGCACCAACGATCTGGTGGTTAGCGACGTCCTGCGGACCAATGAATTGCAAGTCTGGTTCATCAGCGAGCATCTGGTGGATATGCCCCTCGTCCGCGCGGAGGAGCCGCGCCTGCGCAATGCCGGCTAACACAGTCTCTGACAAACAGTCGCAGATTAACTGAGCAGGCCCGGTACGGGGCCTGCTCAGTTCTTTTTGAGTTGTCGTCTAGCGTGCTTAGGATGGTCTGGTCCCCGGGCCGGAAAGTGCTGTCTCTTCCCCACACAGGCTAAATACAATTTAGGATGTAATCTTCACGCGGCAGAATTCCAGCTATGCCAACTTCCCTCGAACACATCCTATCGAGCTACAATGATCGTGCCCCACTTTCGCAGGCCTCGACGATTCCCGCAGCCTGGTATACCGATCCCCGTATCGCGAACCTCGAGCGCTTGAGTGTATTCAGCAAGTCCTGGCAACTGGTCGCGCGAACTGATCAGGTGCACGCGCCGGGGCATTTCGTCGCTACCACCGTCGCTGGTGAACCGATCGTGGTGGTCCGCAGCAACGATGGCGTTCTCCGGGCCTTTTACAATGTTTGTCGCCATCACGCTGCCGCCATCGCACCTCAAGGCTGCGGACATGCCACTCTTTTGCATTGTCCCTACCACGGATGGAACTATGGCCTCGACGGTTCGCTCAAGGGGATCCCCGAGTTCGAGGGCGTCGAGAATTTCGACCGCGCGCAAAACGGTCTGATTCCGATTCGAGTGGAAACCTGGGAGTGCTTCGTCTTCATCAACCTCGACGACCACGCGGCGCCTCTCGCGGAGTTTCTCGGAGGCCTCACGCATCGCGTCGCCCCTTTGGGCATCGGAAAACTGCATTACTTTGACCGCCGCACATATAACATCCACTGCAACTGGAAGGTCTTCATCGACAACTTTCTTGATGGCGGTTACCATGTCCCGCACCTGCACAAAGGATTGAATTCGGTTCTCGATTACAAGCAATACACCATCGAGAACGAAGACCGTTATTGCCTGCAGTCGAGCCCGATGGTCGCCTCCAACGAAGATGCTGCCACTGGAGCCGCCCGTAGGGGCGACCGGGCTTGGTATTTCTGGCAGCATCCCAATCTCATGATCAACTGCTACGCGGGATACATGGATACAAATCTTGTCATCCCCGTCGACGTGGATCACTGCACGGTGATCTTCGATTTCTATTTTGCGGATATCGGCGAAGCGAGCCGTCAATATAACGAGCAGTCAGTGAACGTCGGCAATCGCGTGCAGGAAGAAGATCTCGGCATCTGCGAGGATGTGCAGCGCGGCCTGAAATCGCGCGCTTATCGTGCCGGACGCCTCTCCCTGCGCCGCGAGGCCGGAGAGCACTTGTTCCATCGCCTTCTTGCCGCCGACCTTAAGAGCGGCGTGGAGTCGTCAGGCGCCACCGACTAACTAAATCGGATTCGATGTGGATTCCGGCGTCGAGCCTTGCTCGCGCCGCATGGCTCGTAAATCAATCCCCAACTGCTCCGCCTTCTTGTAAAGATGACTTCGCTCCAGCCCCAGCGCCTTAGCCGCGAGACTCACATTCGAATGGCTGCGCTTCAACTCCGCCAGAATCACTTCGCGCTCGAACGCACCCACGCGCTCGGCTAGCGCTCCCGACGAAAAAGTAGACGAACCCGTAACGCTTCCGCCTTTCGGCAAAGCCAGCTCGACCGTCGCCAGATCGACTTGACCCTCGGTCGCCAGCAACATGAGTCGCTCCACCATATTGCGCAACTCGCGCACATTGCCCGGCCAGGCGTGCGATTGGAGCGCGGCCATTGCTTCGTGGGAAAACGGAACAGGCTTCCATCCATTCTGCGCACCCACCTGGGCTGCGAAATGAGCTACCAGCGCTGGAAGGTCGTCGCGCCGCTCTCGCAACGGCGGCAGCAGCAACGGGAAAACATAAATCCGGTGAAACAAATCCTGGCGGAATTTATCTTCCCGCACGCGCGCTTCCAGATCGCGATGCGTTGCCACCACCACTCTCACATCCACGCTCACCGGCTTCTCGCCGCCAACGCGCTCCAATTCTCCTTCTTCGAGCACGCGAAGCAGCTTGGCCTGCATCGCTAGCGGCATGTCTCCAATCTCATCCAGAAAAATTGTTCCATGATCCGCCTGTTCGAACTTCCCAATGTGCCGTCCCGCCGCGCCGGTAAACGATCCTTTCTCGTGCCCGAACAGTTCCGATTCAATCAGCTCCGCCGGAACCGCCGCGCAATTCAAAGTCACAAACGCTCCAGCAGAACGCCCGCTGCGTTCATGAATGGTTCGCGCCACCAACTCCTTTCCCGTACCCGTTTCTCCCAGGATGCAGACTCGTGTCTCGCTCGCCGCCACCCGCCCCACTTGAGCCATTACGCGTTGCATGGCCGCGCCCTGCCACACCAGTTCATGCTTGCCCAGTCGCTGCTTGAGCTGCCGGTTCTCGCTTTCCAGTCGCTGCAGCTTCAACGCATTCTCTACGGTCAGCAAAAGTTTTTCCGTGGAGATCGGTTTCTCCAAGAAATCGAGCGCGCCCAGGCGAGTGGCCCGCACTGCCATTTCGATTTCCGCTTGCCCTGACATCATTACCACGGGCGCCGCTACTCCCTGCGCCTTCAATTCCTCCAGCAGAGTCAGTCCATCTTTTCCGGGCATCCTCACATCGGAAAGAATCAAGTCAAACTTCTGCGCCTTGGCGAGCTCCAGCGCCTTGGCCGGGTTATCGCACACGGTGGCCTCGTGCCCCGCCAGCCGGAAGGCCCGCGCGAGCGAGGCTAGCGTGTTCGCTTCGTCGTCCACTATCAGCAGGTGTGCTTTCGTCGGCACCATCCTCCCTCTCTGAGTCACGTCATCCATTGTCTACTGAATCAGGCAACTCGATCACAAACCTGGAGCCTCGCCCCGGTTCGCTTTGCACGCGAATTGTGCCTCCGTGGTCGCTCACCACGGATTGCACAATGGCTAGGCCCAGGCCGGTACCCTGTGGCTTGTTCGTATAGTAAGGAGTGAAGATCTGCTCGTGCTCCTTCGGCGTCAACCCTGGTCCGGTATCGGCGACCTCGATCAGCGCTTTGCCGCTTTCGTATCGTGTCCGCAATGTCAGCGTGCCACCCTGCGGCATTGCGTCGATGGCGTTGAGCACGAGGTTTGAAATTGCACGGTGCAGCATCTCCCCGTCCGCCGCCACCGGTTTCAGGAGCGGATCCAGCTGCAGCTCACAACTGATCTTCGCACGTCCCGGCCCCTCCAGTTGTGCCTGGAAAAGTTGCGCCACGCCGCGAATCAGATCATTCAAATGCACCGGCTGGAACTTCGGTTGCGGCATCCTCGAAAATTCGCTGAATCTTCCAACGATTGCCTTGAGATTCGCAATCTCCGCCAGCAGTGTCTTCGAACTCTCGCGGAATACTTCGTCGAATTGCCCCGGACTCTGCTCTCGCGCCCGCACCAGATTCTCCATCGTAAGCTGCAGCGGAAACAGCGGATTTTTCAAGTCATGTGCCAGACGCCGCGCCAGCTCCCGCCAAGCCGCCACGCGCTCGGCCTGCACCAGCCGTTCTTTTTGCCCCAATAACTCCGTAGTCATTCGATTGAAGGAATCGGCCAGTTGCCCCAGTTCGTCCGCGCCGAAGACGTCGACCCGCACGTTCCAATTTCCGGCCGCCACTTCCTGCGCGGCATGCGCCAATTGTTCTACCGGACGCGTCACCCGTGCGGCCGCCCAACTGCTCAGAAGAATTGCCAGCACAATTCCTCCGCCTCCCACAGCCAACGCCGCGGAACGAATGTGCCGCTTCAACTCAACATAAGTTCGCCGCGAGTTACCAATCAGAAGAATCGCCAGCAGCGGACGATCCTTGCCAGCGCCTGCACCCAGGAGTGGGATGGCATGGAACACTTCGTCATCCGCGTGATCAGGCGACCACGCAACCACCGCGGTCATTTCCAGTCCGTAATCGCGAACCGCGTCGATTACGGGTTGCAGTTTTACTGGAGAATGTATTTTGTCGCTGGATGAGGTCGAAGGATCTATCAGCAAATCCGGCGAAAAGTGCTGTCCACGGTTCTGGTACAGCAAAGCGCGAATTCCCGCCGGTGGATCCAGCGCAGAGAGAAAATTGTTATCCAGCCGACGCCCCCCGATCACATAAACCGGACGCTCTCCACCGCCCGTGGCACGCACCGCAAACAACCCTAATTCCGTTCGATCCTGCAGTTCTTCGTGCTTTAGAAATGCTCCCTGCTCGGCTGCCGTGGAGAAGCTACCAATCGCGCCTTCTGGATATCCAAACATGGCCGGCCACTGCGCCGACGAAATGATGGTTCCATTGCTCTCCACAAACTCCAGAAAATCCAGTTGACTATTTTCCGCCATCGCTTCCGCCGACTCATAATAAGGACCTGAATCCGCGGGCGCGCGGTTCAACGCCACTGCCATGCGGCTAGCCGCTTCCGACTTTGCAATGGCCTCGACGCGGCGCGCCACGTCCTCGCCCTGTCGGTAGAACTCGCGCCTGAACTGGGCGACCAGCGCTGAGGTCCGTTCATCGTCGCTGCGTACGAAGGCGCGCCGCGTTACCTCTGAAACCAACCAAGCCACCGCCGCAACAGACAGAAATACGGTCAGCGCGAACACGGTGAGCAGTTTGCGCCGAAACATCATTGCTTTTGTTCCACCAAAATGTCGCTCACGTTCGGGTGATCGAATCCATGGCATCATCTCACGATCCAAGCCGGCAATGCGCGTTTCAAGTCGACTTGCATGCGCGAAAATAATTGCGGGCTGCCTGCTGGCAGAACGTACACCCGCCAGCAAGCCGCTCCGCCACGATGCCTCAGATTATCTCGGCTGCTGTTCCGCCTGCGAGCTCTGATTCGCCATGCTCATGCCGCGCAACACATCATTGGCGAAGAAGAACTTGCCATCCGCAGGAACCATCATGATCTGCAACTTGTCGGAAAGCCGCTCCGCCACGATCTTATTAATGAGCAGCGGATTGCCCTTCAGAACTGCCGCCTCACTCTGCAACCGCTCCGCGTCCGCGGCTGCCGTTATCCGGATTCGATCCGCCTCCGCGGCCGCCAGCAATTGCCGCCGCTCGCCTTCGGCTTTGCTGTCGATCACCTTGGCCTGCGCTTCGCCTTCCGCATTCTGAATGGTCGCTTCCTTGCGCGCCTGGGCCTCAAGCCTGCTCTGTTCGATCTGTTTCTGCTTGAGCGGCAGAGTGTATTTCATCGCGTCAGATTCGCTTTTGGCTCGCAGCACACGCACCTGCGCTTCGCCTTCCGCCTGCTTGACCTGTCGCGCCTTCATGGCTTCAGCCTCCAGTTCAGCGATCCGCACTTCCTTGCGCTTCAATTCCGTCTCCACTCCCATGCGGTCGTTCTCCTGCTCCTTCAGCAGCAACGCTTGCAGGCCCTCTGCGTATTCAGGCGGCAACTGGATGTCGCGCAGCATTACCTCTTTCACCACGATCCCATCCTCCGCCAGTCTCCGCGTAATCAACTCCGCGGCTTTTTGCCGTACCTCATCGCGCTTCGCCGAAAAAACATCTCGCACTGTGTAGTTGGGAACGATTTCGCGCCAGGCACTCGCTACCGTGGGTGGTACAATCTCTTTTTCCAGCGGCCGCGGCAAGTTCCCCTCGATGTAGTCCAGTCGCCTCGCATCAAGCCGGTATCGCACGGTGATCGCCAAGCCTAGCGTCAGTCCTTCTTTCGCCTGCACATTGAGAGGTTGAGCGTTCAATGGCGGCGCCTTGGTGGAAGCCTTCGTGGACGCAGGGCTTTCGTCTTCCGACATCCCCGTCGTAAAGATCTGGTCGCGTGTGTCAAACAGGGCCACGTCCTCGACCAGAGGCCATACCAAGTGGGCTCCGGGATAGAGCGTTCCTTGTTTCGCACCGCTCATTTGGCTGACCCGGACACCCGCCGTGCCGCTCGGCACTACCACAATGCTGAAGGCCAACAGCAGCGGTCCCCACGCCAGCATCGCCAGTGCCAGTGACGTTCGCCAGCGCAGTACCACCGGAGTCGCGGCCACTTCCAGCCTCCCCGATGCTCGCCGATACAGACCTTCACGGTACAGATCATAAGCGAGGATGCACACCGCCACGAGGATCATTCCAAAGCCACCTGCCATCAGCAAATACTTCAGTGCCAGCATCGTCGTTCTCCTTTGCGCCTGAGCGCCCCCTGACCGTCTTGCTTCGCTACTGCGTGCAGCGTTACTGCGCGCCGCACAAAGAACACCCGAATCAGCTGCCCAAAAATCAGTTCCTCCGCCAGCAATGCGACGGCCAGCGAAAGTATCATGCCTCCCACCACCGCCATAAGAGTGATTGCTATCTGCATAGTTGATCTCCTTGTCCAGGTTTCCTGGGGGCGCGCGTTCGTCTCTGTAGGAGCAACTGCTGCGCCAAGCGGGGGTTGTTGATAGGGAGGCTTTTAAGGCAGAGCGAAAGTGCGTGGGACGTGGTCAGTACAACGCAGTGTGTCAGTTCACACACAGCCGAGTGCTGCGCGTATTCACATGAGCGAAACGAGCAAAAATGGCGGGGCCTAAAATTCTTGACAGAATCCCGCGAGCTTTAGGCGTCTCAGGAAATTGCAGACGATCAGCCGCGCCAGATGTGTTGTTGGGCGTCGAGGGAGGAGAACATCACGGGCTCGTGATGGACGGTGGTGGCATGCTGGTTAATGGCGGTGGCGGCCTGGGTGCGGAGGTTGCCGTCGCGGGGATCGAAGTCGAGGGTGCTGACGTGGTGAGCACAATGGGTGCAGGTGAACTTCATGCCACCTTTGATGCGTCCGATGGTGTAGAGGCGCTTCACAGTTCTGAGTGTAGTCCTTTAGCGGAAGAGAGAAAGTCACGGTGGTAGGGCAGCGAAGGTAATGAGGAGGTGAGACGGGAAGAAGACTGAATTAGGAATGGACTCGGTTCGCTCGTGGACAGCAGAGGGCGACTGTCCCCACATGGGTTGTGGTGATGGAGGCGAAAAGCAGGGCTCCTCTCAACTATGCATTCGTTCAAGCTGCCGACTCCGGTCGGGATGACAAGATTACTTAACTTCTGTCTGCAGGCGGTTGTATTTTCTTAGGATTTCGCGGAGGCGGGCATGGGGTAAAGCGATAACTTCGTGGTCGTCGACGCCCGTCATGGTTTCGGCGGCGACCATGGCGTTCACTACTGCTTCCTCGGTTGCTTGAACGGTCGCGAGGAACATTGGGTCGAGGGAATCATTGGGGAGCATGGTGAGTTGGTGGAGGCCTTTGGTTCCGACGGCACCGGGGTTGGCGGTGGAGAAGGCGAGGAAGATGTCGCCGGAGCCGTCGCCGGAGTAGCTGCCGTCGCGGCCGAGGCCGAGAGAGACGCGGCGCGCGATGCGTTTGAGTTGCGTGGGAATGAGTGGGGCGTCGGTGGCGACGATGACGATGATGGAGCCGGTGTCATCACTCTTTCCGTAGGCAGGATGCTCGGGAATTTCCTTACCCACGGGAACGCCCGCGATGCGGAGCTGATCGCGGCGCCCGTAGTTGCATTGGACAAGGACGCCGACGGTGTAGGCTCCGGTTTTGGCGTCGAGAACGCGGGAGGAAGTGCCGATGCCGCCTTTGAATTCGTTGCAAACCATGCCGGTACCGCCTCCAACGTTGCCTTCTTCGACGGGGCCAGAGTGGGCGACGTCCAGGGCGTGGAAGGCATCTTCGGCATGGACGTGAAATCCGTTGATGTCGTTGAGCCAGCCGTCCCAGGTTTCGGCGACCACGGGGAGCGACCACCAGTAGCCTTCCATGTCAGGCGTGCCGTGCTTGACCTTCCAGGCGATGACGGCATCGCGGACGACGCCGACGCTGTGCGTGTTCGTGATCATGACCGGGCCATTGAGAAAGCCGGAGTCTTCCACCCAGGTGGTGCCGGTCATTTCGCCGTTGCCGTTGAGGGTGAACCAAGCGGCGAAGACGGCGTCGTTGGAAGTCTTGCCGCGAGGATGAATGGCGGTCACTCCGGTGCGCACCGGGCCTTTGCCGATTTCCAGTTTGCCGCTCCCGAAGATGAGAGTGGTGTGGCCGACCTCGACGCCTTTAACGTCGGTGATGGCGTTGTGGGCGCCGGGAGTGCCGTCGAAGGGGACACCGAGATCGCGGGCGCGGGGCTTGGTTTGCGCAAGAGTGACGACAGTTAAAGTGAGAATTAATGGGATGACAATGGATGCTTTCGAGCGGGTGAAACTTTGGCTTCGTTCGAAAACAGCGTATGCGATAGAGCGGCGCGACATGGAGCCTCCGGCAGAACGGAGAAGTATAAAGGATGAATGCGGCGGTCAGGCTGGCGGATGTGGTCCGCGTTGCAATTGAGAAAGGACAACAACGCGGGACGAAGAAGAGGCATCGGAGAGATGTAAGTAAATCGTGAAGGAGCGGGGTACAATCGCGTGAGAAAAAGACTTCGCGGGGGAAATATGGATAGCTGGAAGAAAGCGGTGATGGCAGCGTCGATTGGAGCGGCGGCGGTTTTGTTCCTGAAGAAGAGGTACGCCGGTGGAGTGCTGGCAGGTGGAGTTGCGCTGGCCGTGCTGGCGGCCGAATATCCGGAGAAGTTCGAGCAGGTGCGGGAGTCGCTGCCCAGTTATTTTGATCGCGGAATGCAGGTAATGGAAATGGCTGCGAAGGCCGGAAAACGGATTACTGAGGCGGCGGGGCAGAGCGCTATGGACGCATGGGAAGAGCTGTAAGGGTGTTGGGGCGCCGAAGTCTCGGCTTACTCTATCCCGAGCTGTTTCTTGGCATCAGGGCTCAGGCGTTCCGGGGTCCAGGGAGGAGTCCAGACCACATTGACAGTGGCGGTGCGGACTCCGGGCAGCTGTTCGAGGCGGGATTTGACTTGAGCGCTGATGTTGACGTGCTCGGGACAGCCTTGTGACGTGAGGGTCAGGTCGACGGTGACGTCTTGTTTGTCGTCTGGCGCGGCGGCGAACTGGACGGAGTAAATAAGGCCGAGATCGACAATGTTGACGGGGATTTCGGGGTCGTAGCAACTCTTCAGAGCGCTGAGAACATCTTGTTCGGTGACTGTGGGCATTCGGGTCCCTTCGAGGAAGAACTTCTTCTAGTGTACCGTAGGACGGCTGTTTACTCAGGAGAACGCTATAAAATCTTCAGTACGGAGAACGTTGGGGTCGAGAGGGTAAGAAATCACTACATGATGAGTGAAGAAGCGAAGAAGAGGATTCAGATTGCGCTTGCGTTGGCCATCGTGGTTGCGGGCCTGCGCGCGGGATACATCCTTT
>DATNKA010001144.1:0-3256 GCA_035603655.1 Candidatus Acidiferrales bacterium
AAACCTTCGGCTACCCCCATCGAAGAACGAAAAGCGACTGGACACCGCGGTAGATTGGGCACTCTCGGATGCAGACCGGCGAGTCGGGAGACTGGCGGGCGAGGGTGGTCTCGTCATACTTGCTACGGAATTCTGATGGGAGGCCCACTGGCGACCTGGGGATCGGTCACTTGCGGCGTAAGTAACTCCGTTGTCTCATTTCTGATGATGCAATTGCTCGAGAACCTTCTGCGCTGGATCACGCTGCATAGCCATGGGCGCCCTTTGCGCCTCGGTTTGAATGTCCGCTTCGAACTGAGACAGATAAAAGGCTCCAACTAGTTCTTCGCCGGCCTCCTGTGTGAAGTAGAAAGGGTCGTGCAGCGCGGCGCGCACCACTTCCGTCAGTTCCGGAACCTGACTTGGTGGCATTACTTCTTTCAGGCTTTCCAGTCCGGCGAGCGCGATCAGCCGGATTCGCTCCGGCACTCCGGGCCGGGCTTGTGCCAGCAGGATTTCCACTGCTTTCGGGCTCTTGGTTGCTACCAAGCCGCTCAATGTCGCTTGCATGACGTGTATTTCGGGCTTCGTCAGTACCTCTGCTTGCAGGACATCGAAGGCCTCCGCTACGCCCGATTTACCCAATCCCTTGGCCGCAGCGGCTTCTACCGCGTAGCTGGAATCGTTGTGCAGCGCGTTCACCAGTGCGCTGTAGACCCCCTGGTCCTTCGCGTACTTTCCCAGAGCTTCGAACACCGCCGTCCGCACTCGGCTATCTGGTTGCTGCAAAGCGGAAAGCAGAACCGACTTGGCCCGTTCCGTGCCGATACTGCTGAGACTGGTCGCAGCGGCTGCGCGCACGCCATAGAACCCATCGTTACTAATCACTTGCGCCAGCGCTTCCACGCGCGCATCCGGGTTAGCAAGCTTAGTTGCGCCCAGTTGCTGGGCGGCCCACAGCCGGCTCATCATCGACGGATCTCTCTCCGCTTCCGCAATCAGGGCATCGACCGGCTTATCAAACTGTACGGTCTTATCGATGAAACTGTCGGGATCGAAATCTACCCACCGCGGCTCGAAGTCGAGTGGAATCTCGAACTCTTGCTGCTGCAAATTGTCGCGAACCTGAATTCTCTTCCGTTCTCCATTCGGGCCATAGAACGCCAGCTCGATGGGCATGTCAAAAATCGGCGTCTCGGCATCGGTTCGCTGCGTCTGGGTGACGGTGATTTTCTCCGTCTTTTTTGTGGCGTCGTAGCTCGCCGCGACCCGGTAGTCCGGACGTCCGGCCATGAACACCCATTCGCGGAAAAACCAACCGAGTTCCTCACCGGTGGTTTCCCGAATGGACTTGATCAGTTCAGGCGTATCCGCGTCCTGGGCATGATGCACGACCAAATAATGGTGCAGGGCCTGAAAAAACAACTCATGTTGCGACGCAGGATGCGATGTGGCCTCCGCGCCGTCAATCAAATAACGCAACATATCCAGCACCGCTGCGCCTTTCTCATGTGTGGTCGCGTCGAACATATCGAAGGGGTCGCTATAGTGGCGATCGACAATCGCCCGTCGGTAGGCGTTGCGATCCTCCTCTTGCTCGGCTAGCTGATCGTTGTAAATCGCAAAGCGATAGGCGTCGTTCCCTTCGTGATGTTGCGTGTACAGTCCCTCCAGATATGTCGCAAAACCCTCGTTGAGCCAGATGTTGGCCCAGTCGCGCCCTTGAACGTAATCGCCGAACCAGTGCTGGCCCAACTCGTGGGAAACGAGGTTCGTGCTGGGATAATCCTGGTCGGCGCGTTCGTCGTGCAGCGTACGATCGGTCAGCGTGGTCGCACTGACGTTCTCCTGGCCTCCGAAGAGGAAGTTCTGCGTCGTGGTTTGAGCGTACTGCTCATACGGATAATCGACGCCTGTGGCGCGCGAAAAGAATCCAATCATGTCGGGAGTCAGGTGAAAAGACCGGCGTGCCGTGGCTTCGTCGACAGAATCTGGAACGTAGTAATCAACCGGCTTGTCCTCATATTTGTCGGCAAACTTACGCCAGGGACCCACAGCAAGGGAGATCAGATACGAGCTGTGCGGGACGCTTTCCACCCAGTCGTAGGTTACCTGACCCGCGGCACGCGTGACCTTCACCAGCTTGCCGTTCGAAACGACGATTTGTCCGTCGGGGACTGTCGTGACCGTCTCGCTTGTTGCCATGTCGTTCGGGTAATCCCAACAAGGAAACCAAAAGTGATTTAGCTCAGCTTCGCCTTGCGAAAAGACCTCGTGCGGCCAGTTAGGATAACTCGCCGTTGGATTTACGAAAAACAGGCCGGTGCGTGGAAAACCGTGATACACGATCCGAACGCTCAACGTGCTGGCCGGTTCGTAATCGTGATCGAGCACAATCCACAAACGCGGATCTTGCGACGTGTAGGTTAACTTGACAGGCACACCGTGCGCCTGCTCCATAGTTGCCGAATCGATCGTCAGTTCGGAGCTGTTCAGATAAAACTTGTGGAAGTGCGGTTGGATGGGCCGGAGCTTTACCGTTTCCTCTCCGAAGACTTCACCTTTGAACTGGTCGAAGCGCAGCTTCAGCTTGTAATTCTCGACGTGATAGGTTCGACTGGGCGCCCACTGCAAAACGTCGGGGTTGCCGAAACTGTGGCCTGTTCCCTGTCCTGAGGCCGTTACGGCAATAATAGCGTTCACCATGAACGCAATTAGCCCAAGCCCTTGCTTCACTCTGGGTTTTGCAAGAGCGGTTACCACTCCCACGCTCTTCAGAAAACCTCTGCGTTGCATGAAACACCTCTCGCTCGACTTGCCATTAACGCATTTATTCAGTAATTTACTTGGCCGTCGCTCGTGCTACAAATTCAGCAGGCTTGGGACGAACGAGTCCACTTCCGACCCAGCGTTCAGAGAGCGATGCACACGTTACTTGATATGAATGCGGAGATTCCGCCTGGGCTCGTGATGGCGCACAGTTCGCCCCGGCGGGAAACGCATGGTCAATCCGACTTGAACCTTCATGGGCCGTTTTAAGGCCTGCTCATTTTCATACCGTCAGCGGCTTTCACCGCGCTGGGCAAAACTGGCTTGAATAGAGCAAAATGTGGCACTCCCATGACGACGCGATCATTCACTCTTGCTCGTCTCCGACGGAGTCGGGAAGCGTTCTTGAATCCAGGCTTCCCAGAGCGGTGTCTCACGGGCTACCATCCCAGCCGCCTGATCACCGTAGAGGTAGAAATTTAGCGTGATCATGCTCTGGCCGCCGAAG
>DATNKA010001145.1:0-9976 GCA_035603655.1 Candidatus Acidiferrales bacterium
CGTTCAGGAGGAACACGGGCCCTGTCTGCGTCTGGCGAATCCACCACTGGTCGATCTTGCCCTCAAGATAGAGTCGAAGCGTAGCCGGCACTTCCTTGGGAAAGATCTCCTTTATTTGCTCCGGCGTTGGAGGCTTCGTGAATTGTCCGATAGCCAGAATTTTCGTTGTCGGAACTACCGGGAAAATGGTTTTAGGCATTTCCTTGGCGTTGGCCGCCTTGTCTTGAACGTTATCCATATCCAGTTCCTACCTTCAATACGCGACTGTGGCCTTCATTTGTATGTCCACCTCATTTGTTCTTAGTCCGGGTGCACGACAAGCGCGTCACTAACACGTCGCGACCAGTCAATCCTTTTCTCTTTCCATCCATTCGCGAATATACGGAGTACAGTTCTCAAGCTTCACGCCATCCGCTTCACAACGCGCGAGAAAGGCCATTACGTCGCGACCGATCAGACTCACGTCTTTCAGATCAAGGACGATGTCGCAACGGTCCGCATGAAGTTCAAAGAGCCTCCTCAGTTCGTCTATCGCCGGGCTTTCGATTCGTCCACTTAGGATGAACACGGTGAACTTCCCTCGCGGCGTAGTCTCGATCCTAAAAGTCATCGATCAGTCCATTCGACCGACTTGCGGTCGTGGCTGTCGTGCACTCTATGCCTTTCCATCCGAGCACCGACGACGAGTGGTGCAACCGAGTGCCCATTGGATCTCACTGAAAACAGGGCTTGAAAAGAAATTGGAGTGACGGAATGTTGGGAGTGTGCCAGGATTCTGGGAGTTCAACGAGGGCCTTACCGGATGGTGTGCTTCCTGATGTTGAGTTGTTTGATCTTAAGATCCAGCGTCGACCGCGGAATTCCGAGTTTGACAGCCGCGCCATTTGGTCCAGCAACTATTCCGTTGCTTTCCGCAAGAGCCGCCTCGATAAGTTCCTTTTCATAGTTGTGGAGGTTCTCGGTGAGAGGATGTGACGACGCCCGGCGAGGTGCGTCGTGGCTTGAGAGCCAAGCCTCATCGATCCAAAAGGTATCCCCGGTGCAAAGAATAACGGACCTCTCGACGATATTTTGCAGCTCACGAATATTGCCTGGCCAATGATAGGACTGGCCAAGCTTCAGCGTAGTCTTATCGATCTTGCTGATTTTCTTTCGCACCTTTTCCGCATAGCGCTTCACGAAGTACTCGATCAGCATCGGAATGTCTTTTGTTCGTTGCCGGAGAGGCGGCACATCAATCGGGAAAACATTCAGCCGGTAAAAGAGGTCGCTCCGGAACACACCGGCAGTGATGGCAGCTTCTAAATCGCGGTTGGTGGCGGCAATTACTCGAACATCCACGGGAATGACGCGGCTTCCTCCCACTCGTTCAAATTCGCGCTCCTGGAGAACTCGGAGCAACGCCAGCTGAGTTTCCGCGGGAAGCTCGCCGATTTCATCCAGAAAAATCGTCCCGGAGTGCGCTAACTCAAAACGACCTTGTCGCCGCTGCAGGGCACCAGTAAAGGCGCCCTTCTCGTGGCCAAACAATTCTGAGGCGATAAGCGAGGAAGGAATCGCGGCGCAATTTACGCTGATAAAAGCTTGGCCGGCGCGGCGCGAACCCTTGTGGATGGCACGCGCAATGAGTTCCTTGCCGGTACCGGTTTCGCCCGTAATCAGCACGGTGGAGTCGGTGGGAGCGACTTTCACAATACTGGAAAGGACAGTTTTCAAGGCGGGAGAGGATCCCACGATCTCTTCAAACATGAAGACCTGATCGATTTGCTCCCTCAGGGCTACATTCTCGTCGTGAAGGCGGTCTTTCAGCCGCTTGATTTCTTCGAAAGCCTTCCCTAATTCACCCTCAGAGTGCTTGCGGTCGTCAATGTCGGTCGCCAAGACATACCAATGGACAATGCGACCCTCGGCGTCACGCAGCGGACGAGCTCGCACGTGGAACCAGCGGTAAACGCCATCGGCCCGACGGCCACGATTCTCAAACTCAAACGGTTGCCCAGTTTCAAGCGCACGCTTCCAGGCGTCGATCGTGCGAAGAATGTCATCCGGATGAAAAGAGTTGCTTGTCGCCCAATTCTGCAATTCCTCGGTCGTCTTGCCGAAATATTCTAGGATTTGGCGGTTGACCAGTTCGACCTCACCTCCCGCGGACATGACGGCAATCTGGCCTGGAATACTATCGACGATCAGGCGCAGGCTCTCCTCGTTCCTCTTGATCTTTTCTAGTGCGAGCGCCAGGGCCGCCTGCGATCGTTGGCGCTCAATCGCAATCAGTGCAATGTGCCGTGCGCCCTCGATGAGTTCGATTTCGGCGTCCGTGGGTATCCGCGACTCGGAAGAGTACAGGGCAAAGGTGCCAAGCACTTCGCCATCCTTCGTCAAAATCGGCTCGGACCACGCCGCGCGAATCCCGTTCTTGATGGCGAGGTCTCGATACTCGTCAAGCCAATTTATATCGGTTGCAATGTCAGCGACGATGACTCGCTCTTTCATGAACGCGGCGGCGCCGCAGCAACCGGCGTGTGGAAAGATGCGCAGTGGGCTGACTACTGGGAGCCACTCGCGGGGGACAAGGGTGCCGGCGGTATGCCAGAGGCGTTCCCCGTCCGCATCCATCAACAAAACTGTTGATATCACCGGCGACACAACAACGTCGATGGAATGGCACAGATCGTCCAGTATTTCTTTTAGGCTCGCGCCATCGGCGATCATCTCTAGCGTTCGCTTCTCCGCAGCTAATAGGGATTCTGCCTGCGATGTGGTTCTTGTACACGCACCTTCTTTCGATTCAGCCTTGGCCGGATGCTCCACGCACGCGACGTCGCTGCGGTGTATTTTGTCGCCCATCTCGAGCTGCGATTCCGCGGAGTTCACTTCGTTTCTCTCTTCGCCATGCCCCGTTCGAGGTCTGCGGCGCATTGGGAAAGCTGCTGCATTTCCGTGACGAAGTGCGCCCACCGAACACGCCCAAACTTCTCAACAATTGCCGACTGAGTGTGCGCCCAGTGGGGCTGAGCCCTATCGAGGGCCTTCCGCCCGAGGCTGGAGATAGATGCGCAACGGGAGCGGTTGTCCCGACCTGACTTCAGCTTTATCCAGTTATTTCTTTCCAGCAACGCCAAGGCCCGATACAGAGAGGTTCGTTCCATCGCAAGGTCGTCAGCAACACGGGAAAGAGGTTCATTCTCATGCCTCTCGAGAGCACGCATAACTGCGAATTGCGTGACATTCATTCCTGATCCAGCGAGGGCGCTGTCATAAGTTCTAGCCAAGCGGCGTGCCGCTCGACGAACGCTCGCGCATACGCACGGTTTGCGAACGTTTCCTGTCATCATTGATGTGTATACATCATATCAAACACTAAGATCCATGGTGATACGCTCGTCAGACCTGTGTCGCCTGACTTAATCGCGCTCCTGTCGCACTTCCCTGTTTAGCTCGACGAGAAGAATCCTTATATAAAACTACTTCATCTTGTTTGGTGTTTGCCTGAGGCCCCCGGCGACTCGGGCGCAGTTTGACGCTCTGCGCGGACCCATTGGTGCACTGATTATCGGAGATGCTGAAAAGGTGGAAGATGGGCGGAGAAGATACTTTACGTGAACGAAGTTCTCGGAAACCTTTCTCGAATTACTTTCCAGATAGGCGTCTCAGCATTGCCGCACCAAAAGATGTTACGGTCGATCGAGCTTCTGGGAACTAGGGTTGCTCCAAATGTCCGGAAAGAACGCATGGCACTACCTTCGCATTGAACTGAGGCGGAACTCGAAGCTTGCATTCATTGAGAGGCGCTGTTCAGCGCGGTCCAGGCAGCTAAAGAATCCATGTAGTCTCTCCAATGGATGATCTTTCTATTCTCAATCGTGACGACCGAGATGAGCCTGTTCTCATAGCGTGCGCCACTAGAGAGAATTCTTCCGTGCACTTCGTATTCCAGGATCACGACGCGACTATCCTGAGAGCGATGCACAACAAGCGCATCGCCGGAGTGAAGCCTGATGGTCTTGCCATATCCCGAGAGCGCAGCCATTAGGTTGGCTCGCCCTCGAATGGTCACGGGCCAACCGGGGAAGTGATAGCGGGACTCAAAGGCTGCGTCTTCGGCGAAGGTATCAAAATAGTGTTCGCCGTCAACGATTCCGCGTAAGCCTCCCATGACAACTTCGAAGAAGGGATCAAGAGCTTCAAAATGTTCGTATCCGGTTTCCGGCATCTTCACCTCCTAAACGTTTTCTACAGTGTAAGGCTCTCAACTGTCGTCTCCGCCGTCGGCATGGCACTGCCCGCGAGGGCGACGCGCGCTCGACAAGAGCGGCTGCTTCACCAGGCGCACGCTCCCCCGCCCAGGAAGTGCACCTGCTTTGCAACGTTGTAAGCTTTCGGGAAGTCTTCGTAAAGTGTGACAGTCTGACACCGAGCTATTGAAGGAGTCTCTGTGCCCGAACCCGACGGTGAAGCTCGCTTTCCCGGCCATTCAGAAGGTCTACCCTGACGTTCGTATGATTGGCAAACCGGAAATTACGAAAGAGCAAGTAAGCGTAGCGAAGAAATGGCAGTTCGGTGGCCTGCGGGCTGAGTGTTTTTCCCAATTCAGCCTGTCGAATCTATGGGATACTATCCTCGCCATGTGAGTCTGCCTGACTCCAGAGCGTGTGTGAGCATTTTCGTACAATAAACGTACAATCGGAAAGGGGCATTTTTAGCCGTTGTGGCAGTTCCTGGAATCAATAGCTTACATGTTATCAATACCCTGAATAGCTCTACTCCCACCGTCTCCACCACTAACTAGTTTATTATCAAAAGACTTACCGACATAGTTTGATCTCCTACAATAGCGTTCTGCACAGGCGGCTCTCCGCCGTCCCTTCCCTCACGGTTTTCCTACAATCGCGTTTATCAAAAGTTACGAATGGCGGATGTCAATCGCCTGGGGCCGGAGCAGTCCGAAGGAATTTGTATAGGTCTCGCGTTGGCGACTGCGTCCGGCTGCAATCGGCGGGGAGCTGCGTTTCTTGCGCTCGAATGCTTCTGCGGAGCAGGATTGGCATCAAAGCGAATCGCGGCCTACCGACTTCGCATTCATTGCCAGCCGGATGCGCACTGCGCATCGATCGAGCGAAGCCTCCGATCGCGCTGCGTGGCCCGGCACACTCTCGAACAGGCGTCTAACTGTGCCCGACAGATGCTTGAGCCTTCCACGTCACTTAATCTGCCATCAATATTGCGATCCACAATTTCTTGTATTACACACCGTAATACGGTAAATTAATGGGTATTAGTAATATGGCCTCTCCTCTGACGTTGAGACTTGACGCGAAGACCAGAAAGCGGATCGAGCGCATCGCTCGCCGCAGACAAGTCTCCGTCTCCGAGGTGATCCGTCTCGCGATCGCAGCGTGGGCGGAGCAGCAAGAGCCGATCGCCGCGCCCTTTGAGGCGATCGCGGATTTGATCGGGGTGGTCCATGGCGGGATGCCAGGTCGCTCCACTCGCATGGGCCGCCGATTCTCCGAAATCCTCAAGAAGCGGCGGAATAGCAAGTGATCCTCATCGACGCTGGACCACTCGTGGCGCTGGTTGATGCTGACGATCAGTATCACGAAAAGTGCGTCGATTGCTTGAAGAGCCTGCGAGAGCCCTTGGTCACCGTGTGGCCTCCCCTCGTCGAAGCCGTCTATTTGCTAGGGGATCTTCCAAAAGCCCAGGAAGCTGTCTGGGAGATGTTGGCGCGAGGAGCGGTGCGACTCCTCACCCTCGACCTGGTAGACATACCCCGCATACGAGAACTCATGATCAAGTATGCCGACCGCCCGATGGATCTCGCGGACGCGGCACTCGTCAGAGTGGCTGAACGAGAAGGCATCAGGAGGATCTTCACAGTGGACCGCAGCGATTTCACGGTCTATCGCCTTCACGGACGGATCGGTCTTGCAATCGTCCCGTAGGAGGACTCCGGAATACGGGCCACCGTTGACCCGATCAGCTCGACCCAGTCGGGTCGCTCAGCCGTGTTTGTCTCGTGGTCGGTCGATTGTGCTAACTTCTTCAGGCGGGAATAATCCAGACATCGTCCATACCGGGTAGAGGCTCCGTCTAATTCGGATTATGGCTCCGTCTATTTCGGACTATAGACTCGTCTGATGCGTAACGGAAGCTCGACTGCACCGAGGCTCATTCCGGCTCGTGCGGGCAAAGCCGTGGGTGTTAGGTCGGATAGGCGCTGTAATTCGAGATTGGCCAAGCCCGGTAGTAGGGCCGACAGATATTTGCGCACGGGTTGAAGACTACGTTAGAAATTCCCGATGCCATCTTTCGTCGCGCCAAGACGGTGGCGGCCGAGCGCGGGATTCCTTTTCGAGCGCTCGTCTGGGAGGCTCCCATATTTATGGGAGCGACTCAAAGCGTTTTCGTACAATAAACGTACAATGGATCGGGCAATGCGCCTTTTTGCCCCTTGTGGCAGTTCCTAGAATCAATAACTTACGTGTTCTCAACACCCTGGATAGTTCAACTCCCGCGCACACCCTGAACCGGGCACCCAGCCGGTGTAGGGGCCCCACGTGGAAGCGCCCGACAAAACCCGTTCCTCGCTAGTGCTCAGCTAACGGCAGAGCAAAGGCCACGTAGGTTCCTCCGGATGATGACTTAGGATCTTTGCCCCCACCCGCGCCGATCACAACGTACTGTTTCCCGTTAACTTCATAAGTTGCCGGAGTGGCGTTCCCAGCAAACGGCAATGTGGTCTCCCACAACAATTCACCGGTCGCCTTATCGAAGGCCCGGAACTTCCCGTCGAAGTTTGTCGCGCCAATGAACACCAGGCCGCCGGCAGTCACGATGGGCCCTCCGTAGTTTTCTGTTCCCGTGTTTTTCATCCCTTTGGCGGCCAGTTCGGGATACTCACCAAGAGTAATCTTCCAGACATACTCTCCGGTGTTTAGGTTGATGGCGTTTAGCGTTCCCCAAGGCGGCGCCACCGCGGGATAGCCCTCCGGATCGAGAAACTTGTGATAACCCGTGAAGCGGTAATCCATACCGGGCGCTGGTGGGCCGGAACTCTGGACCTCTTCGCTTTCACCGCTCGTAAGAAACCCAATTAGGGCATATAACTCATTGTCGCTTAGATTAGGGAACCCGTTCATGCGTCCCTTGCCCTGCCGAATGATCCCGGCGATTTGCGGAGGAGAAAGACGATCACCCACGCCGACAAGCGAAGGGAAATTGGGCGGGGAGCCTTGCATATTGTCCTGGTGACACACAGCACACTGGGAGCCGTAAACCCCGCGTCCGCTGGCGGCGGACCCGGAATTTTTGCTGAGAGCTCCGGTCCATGCCACATCATTCGCGTTGACATACAAAATGCCGGTTTCCGGATCTCCTGCGGGCCCTCCCCATTCTCCGCCACCGTCGAAACCGGGGAACACCACGGTGTCTTTTCCGACGCCAAAAGGAACAAACTGTCCTTCGCTGCGAAATGTTCTAAACTTCTCCAACGCCCATTGATGGGCTTCAGGTGTCCGTGTGGTGAGCAAATCTTCGGTGAGCAGTTGACGAGAATAAGGTGCGGGCTTTACTGGTAGAGGCTGCTCTTCCGCTGCTGCCTCACCTGGAACCGTGCTCGCGGGATATTTGCGGTACTCGATAGGAGATAAGGGAGTGCCATTCTCGCGATCGAAGACATACACAAACCCGTGCTTGGTCGTCTGTGCCACCGCATCAATTTCCTTACCACCGCGTCTGACAGTCAAGAGGATGGGAGGAGCGGGGAAATCACGGTCCCAAAGATCATGACGGACATCCTGGAAATGCCAAACCCGCTTGCCGGTGTTGGCATCAAGGGCGATCAAGCTGTCGGCAAACAGGTCGTCTCCAATGCGATTCGCGCCGTAAAAGTCCATCGCTGCAGATCCCGTGGGGACATAGACAATTCCGCGCTTTGCATCCAGCGCCATTCCGGCCCAGTTGTTGGCTCCGCCGGAGTAGGTCCAAGCATCTTTGGGCCAGGTTTCGTATCCGAACTCTCCGGGATGCGGAATCGTGTGGAATGCCCAAGCCATCTTGCCGGTATGAACGTTGTAGGCGCGAACATCGCCTGGCGGTCCAGGCAGGGTTTCGGGCTCGCGGCCTCCTACGATAACAAGGTCCTTATAAACTATACCCGGACTGGTCAGATAAACCGATTGAGCCTCGACCGGGAATCTGCCAAGGCCCTCGCGAAGATCAACACGCCCTTTCTCGCCAAAAGTTCGTACTGGCTCTCCGGTAATCGCGTCGAGCGCATAGAGAAAGTTCATGACGCCAACTAGAATTCGTTTCTCGCTTCCATTGCTCCAGTAAGCCAACCCACGGTCGGGTTGCGTTCCCTTCACTCCAGAATCGAAGCGCCACAGCAGTTTGCCGTCGGTAGCATCCAGCGCAAATATTCTTTGTGTCGGGCTGATTCCAAACAGAACACCGTCTACTACAAGCGGGCTCGTCTGCAAGCCGCCGGTCTCGCCAGTGTCAAAACTCCAGGCTTGCACCAATTGCTTCACATTGTCACGATTGATTTGTTTCAAAGGAGAGTAGTGGTCCGACGTGGGGCCACCGCCGTACACCGCCCAATCTCTCTGCGCTCGCGACGCATCAACGTGAACCCGGGCGATGCCGGAGACAGTCGCAGATGCAGGGATAGACTGAGCAGAAATGTCGGATGCGGATTGCAGCCCTGACAGAGGAGCGCAACCTCGGGCCGTCCCTTGAGCATCCGACCGGCATGGCCAGAGGAAACTCGTCAACAACAAGATCCAGACACCTTGGTCCAATAAGCGAGGCATTTTTTGCGCATCTGGCGAGCTCAGAGGAAGGAGCCGACGGTAGTCCCCAATCACAGTTGAATTACGGATCATCCCTTACTGAGCTGGAGCCGGGTCGACCTCCTGTTTTGTCATTTCCCGGGGCGAGAACACTGCCTCCACTTCCTTCTGCTGGTTCGCTATATCGTGCAACCTCCGGAGCTATGCGTCTGGCAAAGATGGTGTGGCATCCTTCCGGTTCCGTTGCAAAGCCGGGGGCCTTATGGTCAGTTATGTCGTAAGGTTGTAAATCAAGCCGTACGGATCTTTCACGTAGCATCTTGGGAAGTCTGGCTCGTCCTTGACGATCTCACAACCATTCTTCAAGAGCCGCTCCTTGGCTTTTTCCACACTGTCCACGGTTACCTCCAAAACAGGCCCGAGCGTTGGCCCAGGCTCGATGAATAAATTGATGTGCTTGCCATGGAGTCCGATCATCTTAGGGTTGTCGTCGGTGATCTCAAATCCCAGATGCTCGACGTAAAAGAGCGCAGCCTTCCTTGGGTCCTGCGCTTGAATCAGAATATCTGAACCGAATCTGTTTGCCATGATTCGTCTTTCTGCGCTCCGCTACGCGCTCGCAGAGGCGTTGGAACATCAAGCACCCCCAAGGCTAACAGCAATTGCACGGTGGGACGGATTTCTATTCAAGATCCTTCAATGCGTGCGGTGGCGATGTTCGCCAACCAAGCAAACTTCCCTGTCAAAGAACACGGAAATGGGATCTTTTGGGCGTTATGATCGCTTGTAGGTCGGGCCACCCGTAGGATACTTCAGATAGCGTCACACCCCCGATTTGGACGTTCTTGGTTGTGACGATCTGCGCGCTCGATCTCACATAGAGGTGTCGCGAAGGATTCTTTCTCCAGTATCCAAACAATCATGCCTGTGAAGCCTTCGCCCAGCCGCGATTCTGCAAGCTCCTTGAGAAGAGCTTTTCCGACCCCTTGTCGTTGCGCCTGCTCTAACAGGTAGATTGCATACAACTCAGCATCGTATGTCTAGCCGAAGTTCGTCGCGGGAGAGCTGAATCCGGCAAATTTTGAGGCCAGCCGCGCAGGAAGTATTGTCTTTGCAATCCCGACATTTGAAAAACGGCATGTAGTGTAGACCAACCATCTTGAAAAGGGATGAGTGGAATG
>DATNKA010001146.1:0-16383 GCA_035603655.1 Candidatus Acidiferrales bacterium
CTGCTGGTTGTAGACTTTTTCCAGAAACTGCTTGATCAAAGCCCTGGCTTCCTCGAGGTCGCGGTATTCGGTGCGGTAGACTTCCTCATACTTGAGCGTCTTCATAAAACTCTCCGCCATGGCATTGTCGTAGACATTTCCGCGCCGACTCATGCTGATGTTGATACCATGCTTCTTCAGCAAGGCAATGTAATCCCCCGCTGCGTATTGCACGCCACGGTCCGAATGGTGCACCAAGCCCGGATGGGGGCGGCGTTGTGGCAGCGCCATGCGCAAGGCCTCCAGCACCAGCCCGGCTTCTAAGCTGCGCTGCAAGGCCCAGCCGATGCAGCTTCGCGAAAACGCGTCCAGCAGAACCGCCAGATACACGTATTCCACTTCTAAGCGGATGTAGGTGATGTCGGCGATCCAAAGCTGATTGATACCCGTCAGCACCATATCCTTGGCCAGATTGGGATAGATCGGCAGTCCGTGATGCGAGTCGGTGGTCAGAATAAATTTCCGCTTTCGCAAACACAGCAAGTTATCCACCCGCATCAGCCGCAGAACCCGCTTGTGGTTTACCCTCCATCCCCGCCGAATCAGTTCGCGATGTATGCGACGATAGCCGTAACTCGGCCACTCCAGCGCGATCTGTTGCATCGCGCTGCGTAAGTCCATGTCCGCTTCGGACTCTTGTACGCGCTGCTGGAAACGGTAGTATCCTGCCCGGCTCACGCCCGCGACTTGGCAGAGCTCCATCACCGCTGCCCCCGCTTCTTTGACGGCTTGCTCGATTTCCTTGAAGAGGCGGCGTTGCCATTGCCGACGACTGGTAGCGGATGTTCCCTGAAATGCCGCAAGGCTTTTTTTAAAAAATCAATCTCCATCGTCTGCTGTCCGATCTTCCGTTCCAGCTGGGCCATCCGTTCTGCATCCAACTTCGCCTGCGGGCGAGCCCCCTGACCAGGAAATGCTAACTCACCTTTGGCTCGCCAATCGGCTTTCCAGACTTCTAGCCGCCTTGGACTGAGCTGATACTCGCGGGCCACATGCGCCATACTCTTTCCTGCATCTAGCTCACGCATCGTCGCGATTTTCAATTCGCGGGGATATTGCTGTCGGGGCATCTCCATTGTTTTGCTCCATTCAATGTAAATTGCCCCTTAATTTCGTGTCTCACTTTCGGGGTGCAGTCCATTCACCTTCCCTCTGCTGTTTTCCGGCATCGCCGAAGTCTGCGAGTGGTTCGAAGAGAAGGACGGGCGCTTCCACATTGAAGTGAAGGTGGCCAATCAAGTTTGGGGTCCTCTATTCGGCTATCGTGGTTCTTTTGATATAGAGTGGCAGACGCTTAACGACGCGCAACTTCCCGCCGATATCTTTCCCGTGCGGTGTGAACGCAGAGAGTAGAAATCTCAAGTCTCGCCATGTTTCTGCTTTCCAGACCGACGGAGTCGCAAGTTCGGACAGTTATTGCCAGTCAGCGAGCCCAAGCCTTTTCTTACCCGGATGTCGGCGCAACCCGGCACGAGCTACCCGCCGGCTATACCGTTCTCCGCGGGCGCGTCAAACTAGGCGAAGGATCGGCAACATTCGACCGGGCGGTACAGGCCTTGCGTCAATGGAAAATGTTCGATGTGCCGGGCATTCAATTCTACTGGCCCGGAACGGCTATTCAACCCGGGGAAACTGTTGCCATAGTGATCAGGCATTTTGGCTTTTGGTCTCTTAACTGTTGCAAGATTGTCTATGTGATCGATCAAGAGGGCCCCGTCCGACGCTTTGGATTCGCTTACGGCACGTTGCCTGAACACGCCGAGCAAGGAGAGGAGCGCTTTACGGTTGAATGGCATCGCACGCCGGATGTGGTTTCTTACGACATCCTATCTTTCTCCCGACCGGTCAGCCTTGCCGCAAGAGTCGCGGGCCCGTTAGCGCGCAGGCTTCAGAAGTGTTTTGTGCGGCAATCACTGGCCGCGGTGGAAAAAGCGGTAAAGGCGGAGCCGGTACCCTTCGGATAATCCTGGGCTATCGCGCAATGTCATTGTGGCTGCGGGTTCAAAACCGGGACGTCCGCCGTAACCACCGCGGAAGGATCGTCCCTGAGCTTAATGTAGAGAGTTTTCCCTTTGGGCTGCGGAATGGTGAGAGCGGCTGCCACAAAACCGTCGGGCACGGTTACCGAGGTGCTGAAGTCGGGATCGCTGCTGACTGCGTCGATGAGAAAGAGCTTGTCTCCGTTGAGCGTGCACTGTTTCTCCGCGGCTCGTTCGCAGCGAATGCCTTCGAGAACAGGCACTCGGACCAGGGTAATCAAAGGCTGCCAATCCCCATCAATTCCCCCTTCGGCAATCGGACGAAACTTCAGGGGGCCGAATGCCGAGGGTCCCAGCAACTTCATAGGATTGAGCACGGCAAATACGGTCTTTGAATCCTGGGCCGTCAAATTGCCGTCTTTCTCGCTTAGCAAGACGCTAAATGACCCGTCCGCAGTGGCAACCTCGATCTTTTCCGTGGGAGGGAAATTCTCCGGAACCTGCGTCTTAAGGAAAAAATTCAAGCGCCCGTCCTGAGGGAGTTCGTCTTGATTTTCCAATCGAACCGCGGATGGCAAACTTGACGCATCCAACTGCACGTTCTTACTCAGTATGTTGACGCGCGGGCGCGGGCCTTCGACGGCGGTGTTAAGGTCCAATGCGCGACCATCTTTCAAAGCCACGTGAATAAGGATTGGCTCGCCGGCTTGCAGGCGGTTGCTCACCGACGGTTCATGGCTCACCACTTTCAGTTCGTCCTGCTGATTGGCTCGAGATAAACCGTCCGGGACGAAATGCAGGCCGTCGACTTCGAGAGAGGTGACTTGATCGAGTCTGGTACCTTTAATCACTCCGTCGGAATCACCGGCATGGATATTGAAGGCGTCCAAGCGGCCGGCCTCGGAGTAAGTGTGCAGCGGGATTTCATCCGGCTGGCGAGTGCCCAACTTGTGGACCACTACGGTAAGCGCCCCCGCCGTGGCCTTTTCCAGGGGCACCTTTACTTCCAATTCTTCGGGCTTGGCGATCTCCCATCTGGCGTCAGTGATCTTGCCTTTCTCATCCCGCAGGCTAACGGCGCTCACGCAACACGCATCGGGGGACTGAAGATGCAGGATGTCCTCGCGTCCGACGATAAGAGCGCTTGCGTCTTTGGAAGCGACAATCCATTGTTCCGGACTAGACGCGCGCAGCCGGAAACGAGGACCCTCGAAGGAACGGAAACCCCACACGCCGCGCAAGATACCGCTAAGTTCCCCCTCCACGTCGACAGCCTGCATTGCCTTGGTATCGATCACAAGGCCGCCGCGCGAGGGATCGGGTACGGCGGGAAGATCGATCCCCGACTTGGACTTGGTTTCCACGTGCAGAACTAACTCGTGGGCCAACTCGGTGGCGAAGACCAAGGGAGCCCCGTCAACTGGCAGGACGAGCGAGGGCTTATTCACGCAGAAAACTTGCGCGCCATCAACCGCGCGCATAGGAGGGTTGGCCGCCGGCACGACCAGTGGAAGGGCGATCACGATGACCGATTTAGGATTCCGGAAAGACGGCGGATAGTTCAAACGAAGGTTAAGGTTGTCTTTCTTGGGCAGCGAGAGGGCTGGGATGTATTGATACTGCGCGGTGTGGGCTGTACCGAGAATTCGAACCACGTCCACGACCGCGCCGACGTACGCGCTGTAGTATCCGCCGCCGGCCGTGGGAGTGGCACTGACCTGCACCAGCAGATCGCTCGCCGGTCCAGAACTGAGAGTCGCAACCATCGTCTGACTGTGAGCGTCATCCAGAACGAGCTGATCAGTGTTCTGAGTAAGGCAGGGGACCTGTTGCGCGCTGGGCTTATCAAAGCACTGCTGGTCAAGCCGTATATTAAGGCTGCGCGCCAGCAGGGTAGTGCGCGCCTTCATCTGCTCAGGATCGGAGGAGGCCTCCCGCACGGAATCCAGATATTTTTCCAGGCGTTGACGGTCGAGGCTGGCTTGTTCAAGATCTTGCGCGGCCCGCACGAAGGCTCCCGGCTTTCCACGAACTGCACTGCGCACCGTGCTGAACGCGCCTCCGGTTTCTGGCGCCAGGAAAACGACCGCCTCCTCGGCTCCTTCTGGAACGGTCACGAATACACCCTCATCATGAACCTGCTTCGTCCAAGCTTCGACCCGCGTAAACCATGAGTCCGGAGGAGGATTCGTCGATCCCCGCAGAAAAGAAATGACCATCAAGTAGCGGACCGATTGAGTGTCGGGCAGATCCGGATGCACCCACAGCCGGTCTCCAGCTTGTAAGTTCGGGACCTCCGAGATGGGCAGCGTATGACCCTCGCGCTGTACGCGGACCTCAACCTTTGGCCCAGTCAGATCGAAAGCAGCGCTATCGGCCCGCAGAATCGCTGAGGCAGCGACCACGAAACATATAACCCAAATGAATACGGGAATCCGAGAGCGCTGGCCCAAATCAATCAATAAAGAGTTTTTCATTTCAAAACCAATTCATTTCACTACAGGCAGTCAAGAGTCGCGATCCGGTCGGCGCGAAAAAAAGCCAGATGCGCAACTTGGCGGTGGAAGCAATCATCTGGAAGAGAATCTTTATGGTACTGCGGTTGGACTCACAAGAGCAATCAATCCGCAGCACGATGGTGCAATGGTTAACCCGCCCTTCGTGCCGCTGGGTTGATAACATTGCAAAAACAAAACGGCGGACATTCGCATGCGATGCGAACGCCGCCGCAGATCTTCCTCAATACAATCCCAACAGTAAACTTAGGCTCGCGCGCCGATAGCCGTCGGCTCGGGCGCCGGGACACTCTTGTCCTCGCCGTTGGCCTTCTGCTGCGTAGGCTGGCCGCCCTTGCGGATGTCGATTCCGCCCTTGAAGAACGCACCGTCTTCGATCGAGATGCGAGCCGCGACCACGTCACCGGTGAGCGATCCATCACTGCGGATATCAACGCGGTCGCTGGCCGTCAAATTGCCGCGCACTTTGCCCAGCACGACAATTTCACGGGCGTTGATGTTGGCTGCAACAACACCGTTGCGTCCAATGGTAACGCGGTTTCCCGCCAGGCTGATCGAGCCTTCGACCCGGCCATCAATGTAGAGCGACTCCGATCCAGTTACCTCGCCCTTGATCACCAGCGATTTGCCGATAGTCGCCTGGTCGGCAGTAGTAGTCGTCGTGGCTGTCGCCGGACGTGGCGCAGCCGGCGGTTCATTCGCCATCATGGCAGGCGCGCTCGGTGTATTCATGGTTGGACGCTCCGGCTCGGCCGGGCGACCGGGGGTCTGAGGCTGATTCGTCGGCTTCCACATGGGTTACATAGTTCCTTTCCTGGTTGGGATTAGGGATCACTGGCCGCACTTGCGTGACCAAATCGAATTGTACTCCGCCGTCTCATATTGAGCACTGTGGAAAAGCTTTATTTTCAACGGGGTTTCCTGGAATGGTACCTGTTTTCAGGTGGGCGATGAAGGGGAGCGAACCCGTAAATCTCCCTTTCGACGCCTAAACCGTGTAACTATTCCCGGAAGGCGTTCTTGAATTAACGGTTCCACAGCCTGCCGGAGTATGCTCTGGGCTCAAGATTTGTTGAGAGCAAGGATCCACCCTCAGGGAGCAAGCATATGTTAGAACCAGCCGTGATCAATCCTCCAGCTTTTACCGTCGCTCGTCCTCAGCCAGGCGAGTATGCGCCTTACTATAGCCGCTACGTTTCTCTGGTCGAGGGAGAGGACATTCTCAGCACGCTCGATCAGCAACGCCGCCAGACCATGATGTTGCTTTCCGGACGCGAAGAGGAAGACGGTAACTTCCGCTACGCGCCGGAGAAATGGAGCGCCAAAGAAGTCTTGGGGCACGTGTGCGATACCGAGCGCATTTTCGCCTACCGCGCGCTCCGCATCTCGCGCTCCGATGCCACCCCGATGGAGGGCTTCGAGCAGGACGACTACGTTCGCAATGGCCCATTCGCGCATCGTGCGCTGAGCGATTTGGTGGAAGACCTTATCGCTGTACGCCGAGCCACACTCTCCCTGCTGCGCAATCTCGACGAAGCGGCGTGGACTCGACGTGGTACTGCAAACCAGAATGAAGTCAGCGTCCGCGGACTCGCTTATATCATCGCAGGGCATGAACTGCATCATCGCAGGATTTTGGAAGAGAAATATTTCGCGGGAAGGTAGTTTTGCAGCATAAGACATCGCTAGCCTTGTCACCCCTACCGTAGCCCACTACCCGGATGACAGGTAATTTATTGCTGAGACGACAGTCAAATTCCTCGCTCTTAAAAGATTTGGTAGTCCCCGGGGAAGCCTACGAGCAGCGGAGGGCGGAAACAGCGGCGTGAACGAGGGAAGACCTAGATGCTAGCGTCGGCTGAGGAAAGACCGCGTTGATGATGCTACCCCGAGGCAGGAGCGAAGAACAATTCAAGCGAAGGAACCATCCTTGCCCCTGTGGGAGCGGCAAGAAGTATAAGAAATGCTGTTTGGAAAGAGATATCGACAGCGATACGAATCCAGTGTTTGCGCCCAAACCTGATAAGCCGAAGCCAAGGCATTCTTCTACTTCATTGAGACTTACATGAAAATTGATTTCAAAGTGGCCCAGTACCGTCAGCCCGAGCAGAGCGAGGAATCTTGGGTCCCGCCAATAGCATCTGAGAAGTCCGTTTAGAACCCGCTTCCCATGTCCTCACGCGAGCGAACCGAATTGCTCCACGGCAACGGCTCTCACGCCAATCCCGTTTTCTGCGTCAAAGACTCCCGGCGCTGCCGACACCGCCGAAATGAGCAGGTGAATTTTGACGTGAGTTATGCTGAGAGCTGACACTTTATAGCTGATAGTGCTCCCAATGCTTTCCGACGCCACCATCCTCAAACATATTGCTCGCCAGCCCAAGCGCTCTGCAGGATTCAAGCAGCTAGTCCGCGAACTAGGCTTGCACGGAGATGCGCGCCATGAACTCGACGCACATCTTGAGAAGCTGGTTGCCGCCGGGGAACTGGTTCAATTGAATTCTGATCGCTATGCCCTGCCGCAAGCCGCGCCCGACAAGAATCTTGTTGCGGGACGCCTCACCATGCACCGCGACGGCTTCGGCTTCGTCATTCCCGACGCGAGTTCGCTGAGTCCTTCGATGAAGTCGCGATTGGTCGGGGATATTTTCATCGCCCCCCATGCCATCGGCAATGCGATGCACGGAGATCGGGTGCTGGTCGACATCGTCGCCACACGTGCCGATGGCCGCACCGAGGGCCGTATCGTGCGTTCCGTGGTGCGAAGCCAGCCTACCGTGGTTGGGATTTTTCACTACGGCAGCCGCCACAATTACGTTAAGCCGATTGACAGCAAGATTACGCACGAGATCATGATACCGGCGGGCATGGAGATTCCCGCGCTAAAAGCGGCGGGTGAGCCGCCGGCGACAGGAAAAAGCAGAAAGTCCGTCGATCGCGTGCTCGGCGACGAGGTTGCGCGGCAATCCGAATGGGATGACCTCGAAGGCGTGGTCGTTGATGTGGAGATTACCGATTGGCCTACGCCCACACAGAATCCTCGCGGGCGCGTCTTCGAAATCCTCGGCCGGCAGGATGACTTCGGCATTGACGTCGAAATTACGATCCGCAAATTTCACCTGCCGCACCATTTTCCCGCGGCCGCACTGGAAGAGGCGCAGAATGTTTCCGCCGTGATCCCGGCGCAGGAACTTCGCCATCGCCGCGACTTCCGCGCTGTTCCCATCGTCACCATCGACGGCGAAACCGCCCGCGATTTCGACGACGCCGTAACGGTTCGAAGACTCCCTAATGGAAATTTCGAGTTGCAGGTCCATATCGCCGACGTGGCCCAATATGTTACCCCCGATTCCGCACTCGATCAGGAAGCGCATCTGCGGGGTACCAGCGTCTACTTTCCAGACCGCGCTGTTCCCATGCTGCCGCTCGAACTCTCTACCGACATCTGCAGCCTGCGTCCACACCTCGACCGATTGGTGCTTTCCTGCGTGATGCAGATTGATCCTCGAGGCGAGATCGCGGGTTACGAGTTGTGCGAAGGCGTTATCCGCTCCGCCGAGCGCATGACCTACACTGCCGTCAACGATGCGATCGAAGGCGATGCGGCCGCGCGGGAACGCTACGCCGCCCTCGTCCCTACATTCGAACTCATGCGGGACCTGGCGGTGATTCTCAACCACAAACGGCAGCGCCGCGGGTCGATCGACTTTGATTTACCCGAGCCGGTCATCGAGTTTGACGAATTAGGATTGATGAAGAGCATCACGCGCTCGGAGCGCAACATCGCGCATCGTCTGATCGAAGAGTTTATGCTCTCAGCCAACGAGTGCGTGGCGCAATATCTGGAATCCAGACGCATCGCGTCCCTGTATCGAATTCATGAAAAGCCGGACGCCAAGCGTGTCTACGATTTCGAAGTGCTTGCCGCGACCTTCGGATATTCTCTCGGTGTAGGCGCCCTTCCCATTCATAGAGTGCAACTCAAGACTGATCGCCGCGGCGCGCGCGGTACGGGCAAGCAGGCGCACACCATCGAAGTTCCGAAGGATGTTCACATCACGCCCCGCATGTATCAGAAGCTCGCCGCCAAGATCGCAGGCAAACCGGAGGAGCGCATCCTGAGCTACTTGATGTTGCGCTCGCTGAAGCAGGCTCGTTACTCGGAAGAGAACGTTGGCCACTTCGCACTGGCGGCGTCAAGCTACACGCATTTCACCTCGCCGATCCGCCGTTATCCCGACCTGATCGTGCATAGGATTTTGAAACAAGTGCTGAAAAGTTCGGCGGAAAAGAGGGAAGGCGAAGTTCCGGTTGGAGTCTCCCTTGCGCTCGACTATAACGCTGGCGTCCGCCCAGGACGAGCGGAACGCCGGAATCCAGATGGCGACGACGCCCCTTCGCCGTGGTCCAAGCGCCGCGACCATGCCGCGCATCGCGAGGCACACGAGCCCTTGGGAGGCCCGATTCCACTCGACGAACTGCACGACATCGCCGAAGAGTCGAGCCACTCCGAGCGTCGGGCCGACGAGGCCGAGCGCGAACTCATGGAATGGAAAAAGGTCAAGTTCATGCAGGACCGTGTAGGAGAAGACTTCGACGGCCTGATCACCAGCGTCACCAAGTTTGGCTTCTTCGTCGAGCTAACGGACTTGTTCGTCGAAGGCCTGGTCCCGCTCAACACACTCACCGATGACTACTACACGTACCATGAGAATACGCGCCAGATCATCGGACAGCACACCCGCAAGACTTACAGTTTGGGACAAAGAATTCGCGTGCTCGTGGACCGCATCGATCCGGTGGAAAAGAAAATCCAGTTTGCGGTGCTCGAGCAACGACCTGCCTCGAAACGCAAAAGAAAGTAAACTCTTTCTCTCTCGTCTGGAGTATTGGTCCGATGCTACGAGCCACTTTAATTTCGGCTTTTGTAGTCGCTGCGATGTTGAGTCAGGCGCAAGTGTCGTCCTCGTGCAATTCCGTCTCTTTCAAGGTGACACTCCACGTCAGTGAGGACTTCGAGAAGGAGTTGGGCGGCGGTCTCCTCTTTCGTGTAAAAAGCGAAAAGCAGCCGGGCTGGTTTGTTGACATCGTGCCGGCAGAGGCCACCTCACAAGACTACATTTATCCGGTAAACCTACCGCTTCGGTTTAATCCGAATCAGACCCTGGGAACGGGCTACGGAGAGACTGTCAGGTCCTCGCTGGCTTATCCACATGAAATGCAGTTTCTCCTTTATAAGCCCGATTATGACCAGGTCTCCTCCCTGATCGGCAATGTCCTTTGGTCCTATCGGAGTTCCGATCCAGATAAGGCTCTATCTGATTACGCGAGTGCAGCCAGGAAAGCGAAGAAGGGAATGTTGAAGGTTACGGTTTCCTCTTATAAAACCAACGCAACGGGCGCGCTTGCCCGCATAAAGCTGCGGGTGCAAATCACGACTCCATTGGAGTTTCCATATGCGCCCGGATTGACCCCGATGCCAGCAACCTGCCCCGCGGATATAGATTTGTCGGTCCGATGACCTTCGAGTGGAAACAAAATCGTGCGGCTGCGCGAACCGCGCCTTGGTGGTAAAATCCTCTTGTCAACCCCATCCGCTGTGGATGCGATGCAGCGGGTTCCTTCCTAGTCGGGACGTGGCTCAGCCTGGTAGAGCACTCGCTTGGGGTGCGAGGGGTCGGCAGTTCAAATCTGCCCGTCCCGACCAATCTTCACCCGCTGTTTGTACGCTTTTTTCTTCTTCCTTCTTTTTCGCCGCTGCCTCCCATTTCCCTAATTGTGACGTTATCCAGCGACTCAACCGCCTTTCGCGTCGCCTGCTGCCGGACGTGGCTGTAGTGCTCCAGCATCTCCCGGGAGACGTGCCCAGCGAGTGCCCTGATGGTTTGTTCGCTGGCTTCTGGCGATTCCGCCAACTTGGTGATGGCATGGTGCCGGAGGTCGTGTGGTCTCAATCCCCCAGACCTGCTTCTTCGGTTAGTTTCCGCCACGCAGTTCTCCAGCCCCAACGACTCGGCGGTGAGCCGCATCGTACTTTTTCCCGGAAAGACGCTTCGGGATTAGATAGTGTTCGGGGGCGGTTGCTCCCTGCTTGCGTGCCCGGTTGAGCGGAATAGTCCTGACCCGAAACCTGTTCTTGCCAACTCGGACGCAAAGGGTCTTCGACTCCATTTGGATGTCTTGCAACCTCAGGTTCCTGAGTTCGCATCCGCCAGCGGTCGGTTAGCCGAAATCAGCGAGACCCAGAACGCAACGTTCCATTCCTCCGGCTGCTGGCGACGACGAACAGTGGATGCGAAAACGTCTGGTACCGATGGAGAAGTCGGCCCACCACCAGCGCCCTCGCTTGTATACCGTCAGGCTCTTTGCCTGTGGGGTCGAAGCCTGAGATCAGGCGGGAAGCAAGTGTCGATGGAATGCTTTTTGCTTGCTTCTCGTGTGAACAAATCATCGCAAGCAAGGCAGCGACGGCAATCTCCCTCCCCCACGATGAAAACCTTGCCTGCTTTGTCTGTACCCTCCAGCAAGCAATTCCTCCTCAGGCAACAGCCTTTTCCCGGCCTTTCGAGATAGTCTCACCGACGATTTCGAGACTCGGTAGGGCAGTTTCACCAGCTGTCCACTAGCGTCTCGATAGCCCTTGTGCATGAGGCTGAGGATGACCCGCATCCCATGAAAGGGATCATCTCTCTTGCCTGTCCGACGAATACTCTTGGCAATCTCAGGGATGTTCGTACCCGCCGCCCACATTTTGGCCACACGGGCGTAAGGCACTGGACGGCGCTTATTGTTCACAGAGCACCAACGATGGCAAGTCCGGCGGCCCATTTCCTCATGCCACAATACCCCTATCCTGTTAGACACCACTGGAGGAAACTGTGACCTTATGGGCGTGGCTCACACTGAGCGCCAAGGTTTGGGCAGCGAGCGCAAGAAGCGTCACTGAAAGACGAACTCAGCCCGCTGATACGGCGATCTGCCGGATTGTCGAAGGAGGGCTTCAAACTCCTCATTCTTACGTTTGCTACAGAAGCCAATGTGAGCCTGAGTCAGAGAAGGTCTGTTGAGTAGTTCCCAGTATGCCTTCGGTGCAAACCCCTGTGCTGCGATGTGAAGGAATTCTTCGAGGGCAGGAGCCGTCCCAATCGCACTCACGTCTTTCAGGCCTTTCATATTGTCCAGCACGATCTTTCGCAGTTTAGGCAGTCTTGACAGGTCAGGAATGCTAGTGATGTTTCGCAACGCTTGGAGGAAAAGGTATTGCAGGCCCGACAGTGAGGAAACGACGCTGATGTCCGACAGGCCCCTGATCTGCCAAAGTTCGAGGTATTTGATGCTTAGTTTTCCCGCAATCGCTGAGAGATCATGAATGCCGCCTAACTTGATATCCAGTGACCATAATCGTGGCAGACGTGCGACATATTCAACGCCGGGAGTACTGATAGACCTAAGTGTCACGTCTTCAAGTTCCTGAAGGTCAGCAATCACGTCGATACCGTTTTGCTGCCCTTCGATGTACAGCGTTCGCAACGAACGGAACTGCCTCAGCCCGTCTAGTCGGGGTTTCTTTGATTTTGTGGCACCCAAGGACAGAGATTTGATACTCGTTTGCAGCGTGGTCAGGAAGTCAAAGTCATCAAGGCTGAAGATGCCAACGGAAAGTTCCTCAAGTCTCTCCATAGCCGCTAGGTGTTCAATCCCGACCGCCCTCATCAGGCAGTCCGCCGAAAACCGACGAACGTTGGTCATTTCCTTGACGAATGACAGATCACACGTCGAGGAATAGAAACCATAGACCCGGAGTTCGACATCTGGACGAAGTACAAATAGATTCTGGTTCAGCAGCCCCCAGGTTTCGGACGACACTGGCCTAGCCGTCTGAAGAATCCGGAGATTCGGATTCGTCGCCAGATCGTGAACTTCCTTCGGTGTGAGCCTGTCAAGAAACTCAACTCTGTGTCTGTCCAATCGTTTGTCAGTCACTAGCATTCGATCTTCGGCTGGGTAGTCGGCGAGAGACCATAGTACAACGCTCTGGTCGCACGTCTAGAACCTTAGTGAGACCGTTCGGGTGCATACGATCAAGGGGAAGCCGAACCAATCGCCTCGCCCGACTGGGCGAGGCATTGGTGAGAAACGTTGTGACATTTTTGTGACGCAACCACAGAAAAACAGGATCGGGTAATTCTCGATGAGCCTAACACACCCGACCAAATCAACATCGAGTTGAAAGGGACCGGCATCAGCGTGAAACACTTTGGCCTGCTGTTCGGCATTGATAAGTAACTGCCGGTCTGGCATACCTTTCTCCGCCAAAATCAGATCGGGCAATCCCAGCAGAAATAGCCTCGCTACCATCAATTTCTTCATCAATCGAGCTGAGGCAAACAGAGCCTATGGCAAACAACGCCCGTCTCATAGACCTAATTCCGCGCGACAATTGCACCCGTGCAAGTCGCTTAGCCATGCACTACCGACTGCCCCGAACCAAGAAAAGCACTTCTGACCGGAGGCGTTGCTCCGTGACAATCGAGGAAAGTTCTACTCGCGTCATGCTCTCGACCGCGTCATGCTCCTCGATGGTTCGGTTTAGACCGCACGGGAGAGTAGTTCAACTCGGGGGAATAATTATGTCCGGACAAGTGGTTTTGTATTTCGAGGATCAAGCGGACGCGCTACGGTTCGCTCTAGCCGCAGGGTCGGTAATGGCGGGGGACGGAAGCTCGGCCACCGACGATCTTCTCCATGGGACTGCGCGCGTTAGCCGTATCCGACTGGACGCGGCGAACGCAGGCAAGCTCAAGAAGCGCACGCCGGAACGCGCGGCTTAAGAAACTGGGTCGAAATGAAATGCTAATCCTGCGGTGAGGTTTCTCCGGAAGCTGCTCCGCCAATTATCCCGTGCGGCGCGCCGAGAGCAGATTCAGGATCTCGCGAAGGCCCTGACGAATGTGCTGGATTCCGGCGGGCGACTGCACCGGAAATGGAATCGCGGCTTGCCCTTTATCTGTTTTGGTTTCGGAACGTAGTTGCTGTCGAGCGCCCACGATAGTAAAACCTTGTTCATAGAGCAACTGTTTGATTCGCAGGACACTTTCCACGTCGCGTCTGCGGTACATTCGCTGCCCGGTACTGCTCTTTACCGGCTTGAGTTGCGGAAATTCGCTCTCCCAGAAACGCAGCACGTAGGCGGGCAGACGACACAGCGTAGCGACCTCGCCGATCCGGAAATAAAGCTTGTCAGGGATGAATACCTCACCCGACTTGTCCTTGCCCGCGCTTTTTTTTCTCGCACTCATGCTCACACCGGCGATTCCAGGCTCCTGTCGCCCCAACATTGTGCCACAGGGGGAGCAGATCGATATGAAGAATTTGGGCCGCCGCTTTGGATTCGGCACTTCCGGTTGGCCAAGCTCTAAACGAAAATGCCTCTCAAGAGGTGCTTCTCCTGAGAGGCTGGTTAAATCTTGGCCCTTTGCGAAGTATCGTCTCGCAGACGGTTAGTGTTTCTTCTTTTTTGCTTTCTTCTTGGTTGCCATGAAGGTTCCTCCGTGAACGATTTTCCCTTGCATTTCGGGGACCCGATTGCAAAAAGCCACCCAACTTGTAGTACAGGTGACGTCCTTAACACAAGATATTGCGGCAGTATGAACGCAGTGTCAACACAATTTTGCATTTTGCGGCAACAATTTTCTCAATAAGGGAGGTGTTCGCCTCTTTCTCACGGTTCTTGAGGGAAGGGATTTCACCCAAAATGCTTCTGCATGTCGCTTCCGGAGATGACTGGCGCTGGTCCTGCGAGTGGTGCTGGATTTCTGCTTCCGGTAAACTGCGCCTCATGCGGAGCGATCCTATTGAGTTGGAGATCTTCAAGAATCTTTACCACTCGATCGCCGAGGAAATGGGCGCAGCCCTGAGGCGCACCGCGTTTTCCCCCAACATTAAAGAGCGGCGGGATTATTCTTGCGCACTTTTCGACAGCGCCGGGGAGGTCATCGCCATGGGTGACCACATGCCCGTCCACTTGGGGTCGATGCCCATGTCGGTACGGGCCGCGGTTGACTCTGGCAAGATGTTATCCGGCGATGTGGTTATGCTGAACGATCCGTTTCGCGGAGGCACGCACCTTCCCGATATCACCCTGGTCGCGCCGGTTTATATCAAAGATCGAGGGCACGCCATGCCGGATTTCTACGTGGCCTCGCGCGCGCATCACGCCGATGTAGGCGGAGCATACGCTGGCTCGATGGGACTGTGCCGCGAGATCTATCAGGAGGGATTTCGCATTCCTCCCGTGAAAATAATGCGGGCGGGAGCAATGCAATCCGACGTGCTCGCTCTCTTGCTCGCTAACGTGCGCACGCCGGAAGAGCGCGAAGGCGATTTGCGTGCCCAGATTGCAGCTTGCCATACCGGCGCCGAACGCCTGCGCGAGATATGTGCGCGCTACGGTGTCGATCGTGCCAAGCGCACAGCGAAAGATCTGCTGGAGTATTCTGAGGAACTGATGCGTGCATTTCTCCTGCGCGTGCCGCCGGGCGAATATCGCGCCGAGGATTTCCTGGATAGCGACGGCATCACCGAGCAGTCGGTGAAGATCGCGGTGACGCTGACCTTTGCGAACCAGCAATGGTCGCGCACCCGCCATGGGGGCGAGGTCGTCACCGTCGATTTCACGGGAAGCGATCCGCAAGTGGAGGGCAGCGTGAATGCCGTCGAGGCCATAACCTACTCTGCCTGCTTCTATGTCCTTCGCTGTCTGCTGGCGGACGATGTTCCCGCCACAGCGGGACTGATGCGGCCCATCCGTGTAACCGCTCCCCAAGGGACGATCGTGAACGCCAGCCCACCCGCCGCAGTTGCCGGCGGTAACGTCGAGACTTCGCAGCGCATCGTGGACGTCCTGCTGCGAGCGCTGTCTAAAGCTATTCCGGAGAGAATTCCCGCTGCTGCATCCGGTACCATGAATAATCTGACCATCGGCGGAGTTGACCCTCGTACCGGCAAACCGTTCGCCTATTACGAGACCATCGCTGGCGGGATGGGCGCGCGGCCCACCAAGTCCGGAGTCTCGGGTGTTCACACGCACATGACAAATTCTTTGAACACTCCGGCCGAAGCGTTAGCGTATGGGTATCCGCTGCGCGTGCTCGAATACTCTCTCCGGCCAGATAGCGGTGGTGCCGGAAAGCATCATGGTGGCGATGGAATCGTCCGCGAGATTGAGGTTCTGACCGAGTGTGAAGTGACGTTGCTCTCCGAGCGCCGCGTTCTAGCGCCCTGGGGATTGAGCGGCGGCGGTGACGGCTCGCCGGGCAGGACTAGCGTCATCCGCAATGACGGATCGGTCGAAGCGATGCCGGGGAAGTTCAGCACCCGCCTTCGCAAAGGCGACCGAATCAGAATTGAATCGCCCGGCGGCGGCGGCTGGGGCCTGGCTGACAAAAAGCAACTGGAATGACTCTGGGTCTATGCACATCATCAAATCGGTTGGCGTTCTTTCCGTGGCGAAGATTCTGGGATTGGTTTACCAATGTATGGGAATGCTCTTCGCTCCCTTTTTTCCACTCTTCGGCCTCATTGGATCGGTGGCAGGCCAAGGCAGGTCTGCTTTCGCCGGGATCTTTCGGTGTCGTTTTTCGCACTTCTCGTCCCGTTCAGTGTGGGACCATGGGGTTGGTTTCGGGCGCGATCGGCGCGTTGCTCTACAACTTGTTCGCACGATGGGTGGGTGGCTTTGGGCTGGAGACGGACGTGCGGCCGCAGACGCCGACGCCGCCCTACCGACCGTCCCGCTGACGAGTCCGCCCCCCAATTCGTCGCCTAACAGAGCAGGAAGGCTTATGACA
>DATNKA010001147.1:0-4511 GCA_035603655.1 Candidatus Acidiferrales bacterium
CGATTTCTTCAATCTTTGGAATCACCCGAATTTCGGTACTCCCCTCGTGACCGACATTGAAACCGCAGTTTGCCAGGCGGGCGTGAGTGGTTGCCCATCCAACGGCATACTACCGGCCAGCGCGACCCCATTTGGCCACATCGTAAACACTACGGGGACGCCGCGCCTTATCCAATTCTCACTGCGCTGGTCGTTCTGATGGGGTCTAACAGAAATAGCCGGGAAGCGTCGCTTCCCGGCTCGACCTCCAACCGAAAATCAACGTCTTCGTCTAAGGCTTCTGCGCCCCCGCGATCAGAGGCCGCAAGGCTTCCACCGAGAATCCCAATGTCCCGCCGGAGAATCCATCGATATAGGCTGAGTTCACTCCGATTACCTCCGCATTGGAATTGAACACCGGACCGCCGCTGCCGCCATGCGCTGTGGGAGCGTCATAGATGAGCTTGTCTCCCACGACGTCTCCCAGATGCCCGCACGTGGTCGAGGGGCGAATCAAGGAAAGCGCGGCCAGTTCACTCGCCGCCGTAATATCGTTGTGCCGGTACGCGAGCCTTTGATAAATGCCGCTCGGAGATTTAGCCACCATTCCGGCAATCCCCATCGGATACCCGATCACAGTTACGAGTTGTCCGGGCAGCGCGTTTCCTTTTGCCAGAGGCAGCACTGCAAGGCCGCGCACTGCAGCCTTATCCTCGATCCTCAAAACGGCCAGATCACTCGTAGACGAAGCCGCACCCGGGGTTAGATTGACGGGCGTCATCGAGCCCGGGAAAAACACGACTAGACTCTCCAGCATGGCGGTCGCGCCGCGATCAATCAGCGCCTCCGCTCCGCTATCGCCATACCACGGTTCAGCCACGTGCCGATTAGTGGCAAGCAGTCCGTCGCCAACCAGAAATCCGGTGCCGGAAACGCGCGCCCGAATAGCCGCGGGCTGATTGGCGAAGCCAACCTGGTAGACACCGTAAATGTAGCCAATGGAGTTTCTGTAACGGCTCAGCACCAGGGCGGGCGTGGCCTGCTCTTTCTCGAGCTGCGCCACCTGTTGCGTCAGCGTATGCACCTGCTTCTGCAAGTCGTCAGGCTGAGGACCCAGCACGGTGGCGGGGGCGTAGTAGTGGAACATGGCCACTGCGCCGATCAGCAGCACCATTCCGAGCACGGCTTGCATGGTCTGCTGCCAACTGTCGGTAACTTCGCTCGATCCCTGTGGAATCTCTGGTTCGGACATGAGTGCGGAAAAATGACCGTTCCTCCAGCTTGTGAAGGCACCAGTCTTACAGCTGGCGAGTCATCATCTTGCCCTGTCTGGCAGGGCTTTTCCACAGTACGGAAGATAATGTACGAGGGTACCGGAAACCGGTTGGGGAATGGCAGTCCGTCGCAGCCGGTCTTCAAAGTTCAATTTGATTTTAGACTAGAGCTTGGGAATTCCAAGCCGTTTGGCCATTTCGTCGTACAGGAACCCTTTTCCCGCAGCATAGGGCTGCACCCATACGCCGTCAATCACGAATTGAGGGATGGCGCGTTTGCCCGTGCGGTTGACGACTTCATCCGCCGCGCCCGGCGTAGTCTCAATATCGACCTCGGTGTAAGGAATGTTGTTTTTGGCCAGAAAGCGCTTGGCTTCGCGGCAATCAGGGCACCAGGCTGAAGAGTAAACGGTAAGTTCCATAGACCTCGTAAATGAACCGGCGTACGGACGTAACCCTCTACGTCCGCTTTATGCTTATCTTACACGCGTTGAGGCTGAGCCACCGTACGCTCATTCACAATGTTACCTGTGTTCAGCGTGGATGCAGGCTCAAACAGCACAATCCAACATTCTTCGTCGGCTACGGGACGATGCTCCACGCCACGAGGAATGACAATGAACTCACCTTCCTCGAGCCACTCGTGGCGGTCGCGAAACTCCATGCGGAACCGTCCCTTCACGACCAGGAACATCTCGTCTTCATTCTGGTGATGATGAAAGACAAACTCGCCCTTGGTCTTCACCAGTTTCACTTGCTGTCCGTTAAGCTCGCCGGCGATGTGCGGTTTGTAATATTCCGCAATCTTCGCAAACTTCTCGGCGATGTTAACCTTGTGCATCAGCTCCTCCGGATCTTCCACTGAATCAGATTCATCCGGCTGACAGACGTCGCAAAAGGTTGCGCAGATTTAACCCGGCCTTAAAAATTTATGGCAGGCGATCAACGGCTCGCCGGGACAGCATTTCGTCAGATCTGACCCGTACCGCCGTCCACATTCAAATCTACAGCGGTGATATAAGAAGCCTCGTTGCCGGCCAGGAAAAGTACGGCATGACCCACTTCCTCTGGCGTGCCGAAACGCTTCATGGGAACCCGGGTCTTTATACCAGCGGCAAACGCGTCTTGCGCCGCCTGCGGCATTCCCGACCGTCCAAGAATCGGAGTTTCAATCGGACCCGGACTGACAACGTTCACGCGAATGCCCCGATCGACCAGTTCGGCTGCGAAGGTGCGGGCAAGTGAGCGTACCGCCGCCTTGGTGGCTGAGTAGACGGTGGCTCCGGCGTAGCCCTTGGTGCCGACCACGGATGCGTTCAACACGATTCCGGCGTTGTCGTTAAGGTGCGGAAGCGCCTTCTGCAACGTGAAATACAGGCCCTTTACGTTGATGTCGAAGGTTTCGTCAAACAGCTGCTCACCGCTGTCGCCCACGGGAGCGAACTTCGCGATGCCGGCGTTGGCGAAGAGGGCGTCGATCTTGCCAAACTTCGCAGTCACTTGCGCGTATAACTTATCGATATCCGCCAGCTTGGAAACATCGGCTTTCACCGCTAGCGTCCCTTCACCAATGGCTTTGACCGCCTCGTCCAGCGTCTTCTGGTCCCGTCCCGAGATCGCCACCTGGGCTCCCTCTTCATGAAACAGTTTGGCGGTGGCAAGTCCGATTCCACTGTTGCCGCCGGTAACTACGACCGTCTTTCCTGCAAATCGTTTTGCCACAAGAATCTCCTATCTGAATGAGCGATCCGATCAAGCCCGATGCGAACCCGGTCCGGCTTATTCGTATACTTTGATAACTATCAAACTATCTGCGATTCAATTTCTTGAGGCAGCGTGCTACATTCAGAGGCGTGGCATGGAACGAAAAGAATTAGCCCGGATTTCCAAGGCCCTGAGCGACCCCACTCGCCTGCAGATTTATGAGGGGATCTCCGCGCACAAGGAGATGTTTTGCGGTCAGGTCGTCGAGAAATTCGGGCTAACGCCGGGTACCATTTCGCACCATCTTAAGATCTTGGCGGACGCGAATTTGATCGAGACGCGCCGGGAGGGGCAGTTCATCTATCTTAAGTCGCGGCCGGAAACAATCCGCGCCTATGGGCGAGCGTTAGTAATCATGGCAGGCAAAACAAAAGCCGCCAGCTCACGCTGACGGCTTGGTTTGAGATATTGAACGCTTAGCTGTTCTCGTACAGCAACACGCCCTCGGTTTTCTCCGCATCCACCGGACGGTAGAACAGCTTGTTGTCTTCGAGGAAGACCTCGATAAACGCCGGCCGCGTGGTGATCGTTCCCTGAATCAGCGCCTCCGACAGCGGGTCTTCAATGTATTTCTGCAGCGCTCTACGCAGTGGCCGAGCGCCGTAGGAGCGGTCCGTCAAAGTTTGGTTGAGGATCCACTTCTTGGCCTCATCCGCCACCGAGACGGTGATCGCCTTTTGCGCCAGGTTCTGATTGAGCTGCGTGACCATGAGCTCGAGAATCTGGATAAGATCCGCTTCGCTCAGAGCCAGGAACAGAATGATCTCATCCAACCGGTTCAGGAATTCCGGATTGAAGGTGCGTTTCACTTCGCCCTTCACCAGTTCCTCAACCTTGCCTGAAACCTGATCTTCGTTTGTCGATTGGAAACCAAACCCCTCGCGCTTTTGCAGGTGCCGAGCCCCGATGTTCGAGGTCATGATGAGGATCGTGTTCTTGAAGTCGACAGTGTTGCCCAGCCCGTCCGTGAGCTGGCCGTCTTCAAAAACCTGCAGCAGGATGTTGAACACATCGGGATGCGCCTTCTCGATTTCATCCAGCAGCACCACCGAGTAGGGAGCACGCTTGACCCGTTCGGTGAGCTGGCCGCCTTCTTCGTATCCCACGTATCCCGGAGGAGAACCGATCAGCTTCGAAACCGAATGTTTCTCCATGAACTCCGACATATCAAAACGAACCAAGGCCTTCTCCGTTCCGAACATGAATTGAGCCAGGGTACGCGCAACTTCCGTCTTGCCCACGCCGGTGGGTCCCAGGAACAGGAACGATCCAATTGGACGGTTCGGACTCTTCAATCCAGCTCGCGAACGCCGGATGGCCCGAGCCAGGGCGCTGATCGATTTATCCTGCGAAATGATTCGCTTGTGCAGTTCTTCTTCGATACGCAGCAGCTTCTGGGTCTCTTCTTCCTTGATCGATGTGATAGGAACGCCAGTCCAGCGCGAAACTACATCTTCGATGTCCTCGCGGCCCACCACGCCGGTGGAGGATTCA
>DATNKA010001148.1:0-5620 GCA_035603655.1 Candidatus Acidiferrales bacterium
GGAGAAGATCGCGCACCTCAACGCGGAGCGCCTGCTCGGTGTCGGTCAGAATGAACGAAGCAGAGCGGGGCTTCGAGCCGCTTGAGCTTGTCAGCGGTTAGCGGGTTGCCCGTTGGCCTTAACACTAACTACCGGGCTTCCCAGTCGCTACTCAGGATATGCGAACTGCGGCCACTCAAAAATGCCTAGGCAGATTTGAACGAACCAGGTGATTGGCCAACACTAAACTTGCGAGTCGAATTCGATACCACGGGACGAGACAGAGAGGGAAATACTATGAACGCACTTAATGCGAACTACTTCGATGCCTATCGCAGCCTGAGGCTTACGCGAGACGGCACCGGTGTGCTGGTGGCTGAGTTTCACAACAACGGCGGGCCGTTCATTATGAGCGCGCAAGCCCACACGGAATTTGTCGATGCCTTCTACCGGATTGCGCAAGATCGAGCGAACAAGATCGTGATCCTCACGGGTGCAGGTGGGGAGTTCATTACTGATGTCGACTGGTCCTCTTTCGGCGATGTCACCGATCCCGGGGTTTGGAGCCAGGTTCACGACGAAGGCGTTCAGGTTTTGGAAAACATAGCCAACATACGCGTGCCGGTCATCGCGGCCATCGAGGGACGTGCCCATGTGCACTCAGACTACGCGCTGCTTGCCAGTGTAATTGTGGCGGCGGACGGTGCGACCTTCCAGGATGTGGCCCACTTCTCCGCGGGCGTTGCCCCTGGTGACGGAATCTTTACCACCTGGAGTTATCGCGGGGGCGCGGGGCGAGCGGAGGCGTTCCTGCTGAACCCACAACCGCTGCCGGCGCGTACTGCACACGAATGGGGAGTGGTAGCGGAAGTTGTGCCGAACGGTAAGGCGCTCAGTCGCGCACGGGAATTGGCCGAACTGTACCTGAAGGCCCCGGAAGTGACACGCCGCAACACCCGCATCCACTTCATTCAACCGTTGAAGGAGCGTATCGTGCGAGAAGTTGGCTATGGATTGTCGCTTGAAGGAGCGTCGTCGGCCGACCTTGTCAAATCAATGCGAGCCAACACAGAGCGTGCACCTTCCAAGAAACAAGCTGCATGAATGAACGACGGACAATACCGCGGTGGACCGACTACAAAGCTTCCCGAATATATGGTTCCGTCGGGCCGGCAAGCCCAGAAGTAACGAATAGGGCCGGCGAGACGGAACCTTAGACTCCAGCGCAGAGCTCGAACCGGATGAATTTCGCCGACTTCGTAGAAAGCGATTCTTCTGAGGGTCGCGATTTTATCAACAACTGACGATAAGTTCCGAGCACTCACAATGGTATCCGGCAGGATTCACGATACGACGACTAGATCTGCTGCGGATAGAATCAAGAGAGGCATTGGAATGTAGTCGGGAAGAACATTCGGCCAGTTCACTTTGGCTAACCGTGGCGCGGGGTTAGCCGCGCCGGATTCTGGCCCCTTGGCGGTCTCGAAGATTGCGGAGGACTGTTGCGATGCCGCTTCTTGTTACGAGCGCGTCCGGTGCAAATGGGGACGGTTTTGGCGCGCTGCTCAGCTTTGAATTGGACGGCACGCTGCGCGGAACATTAATTGATGACGATCGCATTGTCGATCCGCGCGGCCTTGCCGTCGATCCAAACGAAAACTTGCTGTTTCTAAACAGCGGGGCCGATCGGGTGTTAGCGATTTCCTCACAGGGGCGCATCGTTCGCGATACTGGCCGCATTGAAGGCCTGAATCCCGGCGGTGGCAATTTCGGCCCCGATGGCCGGTATTTCGTCGGCCTGCGCAGCGAACGCACAATCGTCGCCTTGTCGACCCGCTTCGATGCTGCCCTTGAGCATGTCTTACCTCCCAGGGTCGTACCTTTCCCCCGAGGATTTGCTTTTGGTCAAGATGGCCGGCTGTTCCTCGCCTCAGGAATCGCGCCCGACGGCCAAGGCGATAACACCATTTTGGCCTTCACTCCAGCCACACCTATCAAGCCCTCTCGGCTGGTCGCAGATCCCGAACTGAGCCCCCTCGATCTTGCAATCGCGCCCAACGGCAATATCCTTGTCTCCAGCGAGCGTCCATTCGGCGCGGTGGACGCAGTGACGAGCGTTCGGGAATATGATGCGATGGATGGACACCTCGTCCGAGTTTTCTCTCCAAATGGGAAGGCCGAATTCTGCAAACCGCGCGGCCTCCGCTTTGGTCCAGGTGGACTGCTCTGCTGTGTCGCCCGCAACGAGGTTGTTGCCTTCGATTTCGCGAGTGGCGAATGCCTGGGGGCTATCGCGCGATTGCCGCAGTTAAATGGACAAGCCTTGGTGTTTTTCCCGTAGTGAACCGACTACTACAACCTGAGCTTGTTTGTTAAGAGTTTTGCCCCATTGTGTCTGGATGACGGGCAGGATCGAAAATCCCGCCGCCCGCCCTGGACCTCATGCTGGGTTGACTTGAACAGTCAACAGTTCCACGCGGTAGCCGAGGCTTCGGAGCTGCCGGATCATTCTCGCAGTGCGTGTTCGCTTCTTCGCTTCAACCTTTCGCAGACGACCTGGCCGCGTTCCTCGTAGCGGCCCCCCGGTGCAAGATTATCCAGATCAGCCGACAGAGGCGATTGGTAACTGCCCCAATGGTCTGATTGTGTCCCAGGCGTAGTACGAGGCGGCGATACACGATCTCGAAGATGCTTCCTTTCGTCCTGACCGCAGCGTTGGCGCATTGATTGAGAATGCGCCGCATTTGGCGGTTGCCCTTGGGGAAGCGGTGGCTCGTGGATACTCCCGCGCTCTCGTCATCTGCCGGGCACGTTCCCACCCAGGAAGACAAGTGCTTCCGCGAGGCAAACGCCGCAGCTCGGCCCCCACTTCGGCAATGATCTGCTGTACCGAAGCTACTCCCAGACCGGGCACCTCGGCGAGCCGCTGCACTGCCTCCTGATGCTGGCTGAGTAGGTTTGCCATCTCTTGCTCCAGTTGGACGATCTGCTGCTCGAGGAATTGCAATTCCTCGAGTACCATCTTCAGGGGCCGGCGATACACCGATCAGCTCTCCTAGAACCTTGATCAGACTACTCCGCTTTTGGGCGTCTCCCACTTGCCCGAATCCCCAGAACGGAAAATGGCGTCGATCACCGCCATGTTCTTGAGTGCATCCTCAAGCGAAACCGGCACGTCAGCGTCTCCGCGAACTGCTCTAGAGAAGACGTCGCCTTGAATCGTGTACTGGTCGCAGATGGGGAAGTCTTGGGTAGCAATGCCGCTACCGAACACGTCGCGCCCGTCGTCGATATGGATACGGCACGATCGGTCATTGGGGGCGTTAAAGGGGATTTCGATTTCGATACGGCCGCGCGTTCCCAGGAAGTGACTCCGCTGGTAGGGCACGAGTTGCGTGCTGCAAGTGAAAGTCGATTGACCCGCAGGAAAATCAAGGATAGCTGAGGTCAACCGGTCAACCTTCGTCTGCGGGTCTCTCTCCACCAAGCCCAACACGCGTGAAGGCTCTTCGCCGAACATGAACCGCGACGTGGTGATAGGGTAGCATCCGATGTCCATCAGCGCGCCCCCACCGTATTCGGGTATGTTGCGGATGTTCGATGGGTCGTTGTTGAAATAGCTGAAGAAACCCAGGGCAGAACGCAATTGGCCAATCCGGCCTGATGCGACCAACTGGCGTGCGCGCAGCCACTGCGGGTGGGTGCGCACCATGAAGGCTTCTCCGATCTTCACCCCTATGCGGTCCCGCACTGCCAGAAGCTTTCTCGCTTCGGCAACCGTCAGACTCAGCGGCTTCTCGCATAACACGTGCTTGCCGGCTTCCGCAGCTTTGATTGACCATGGGACGTGAAGCTGGTTGGGCAGGGGGTTGTAAATCGCTTCAATCTCCGGATCGGCCAGAAGCTCTTCGTAGGATCCATAGGATTGGGGAATGCCAAGTGTGCGGGCCGCGTCTTCGGCCTTGCTACGGTCGCGTGAGGCGATTGCAGTTACCTCACTCCACTCGCCCTTCTGCATGCCCGGTATGACTTTCGTTAAAGCGATTTTCGCCGTGCTCAGAATTCCCCAGCGGACTTTGGTCATAGCCAGACATCATAGCCGCAAAACGCCGCGGCGGAAAAACGTGCGCGGACCAGAAGTCGGCTCCGGGGGAGTCGCGAAAGCTTCAAGATATTCCCCGATGAGCCGTAGCGCCATCGGGTGAACGGGAATAAACCGGACTTTGTCCCGCTTGCCTTGTGTCTATACACACGAAAGCGTCTGCCGCGAAACGGCTTCGTTCAAGTCGGCTTGTGGGAAGTCTGCCCGATTGGGACTGATAACGCCTTGGGCCGGGTGACCGAGGCGGTCTCGAATGGTCCGTCAAACCATCGGCAACCGCCGGAATGGATCGCGTTCGACAAGTTGCAAACGTCGCGGTGCCGATGGAGCAATGCCGGGCTAGGACCAAATGTCCTATTGTGCTGCGATTCGTTGTCCTACGTCATCGCAAATAACGGAATTGAGTTAGAACCGGTTGTCAGAGTCGCAGTTCGCGATCTAAGAGTAACGCGGTGGTTGACGATCCGGCTGTGCGGGAGCAGACTTGCCTCCACACCGAGCAGCCCAGCATGAACAGTTTCCGGATTGCAGTCTTGGTCGGGGTCTTTGCAGTCTGCATACCGCCAAGGCTGCCGGGCCAGGACCAGCTGCCCGCGGCTTCAACTCCCCAGCCTCCTGCTGCGGCTGGCGTAACGGATACGGGACCGACAACATCGGAGAAACAAATCACCGCTTACACGCTCCCGCCTGATCTTTACAAAAAAGCCCATGACCTCAGCCTCATCCATTTTCGCTTGGCCGTGATCGGGGTTGTTTATGGCCTGGTCGTTCTGTGGCTGATCTTGCTCTGGAGACTGGCCGCAAAATACCGCGACTGCGCCGAGCGCTTCAGTTCCCGGCGTTTTGTGCAGAGCCTTGTGTTCTCCCCCTTGCTGCTGCTGACCATCGCAGTTTTCAGCCTGCCTTTGGATATCTACGGAGAAGTGGTCGAGAAACGCTATGGGATCTCGGTTCAGGGATGGGGCTCGTGGAGCTGGGACTGGATCAAGTCGGGACTGATCGGACTGGTCATCGGGACCATCTTGATTTGGCTCCTCTACATGGTTATCCGACGCAGCCGGCGCCGCGCGTGGTTTTATTTCTGGCTGATGGCGGTGCCCATCGGCGTGTTTCTCTTTTTCCTCGGGCCCTGGGTGATCGACCCGATGTTTCACAAGTTCGAGCCCTTGCAACAGAAGGACCCGGCACTCACGGCGAGTCTGGAACAGATGGTGCAACGGGCCGGTGAAAACATTCCACCCGAGCGCATGTTCTGGATGGGCGCTGGCGAAAAAACCACGGCCCTGGACGCATACGTCACCGGCATCGGCGCCTCCAAACGAATGGTTGTTTTTGACACGACCATCGCAAAGATGAACAATCGCCAGATTGTCTACGTGGCGGGGCATGAAACGGGACACTATGTGTTGCAGCACATTCCCAAGGGGCTTGCCTTCTTTGCCACACTGCTGCTGCTTTTCTTCTATCTGGTCCATCGCCTGATTGGATGGGTGCTTACGAAGTGGGGAGCGGCTTGGGGAGTGCGCGGCTTGGATGATT
>DATNKA010001149.1:0-4064 GCA_035603655.1 Candidatus Acidiferrales bacterium
CCGTACGCAGCCCTACGTTGCCCCGCATAAGGCGAAAATTCGCACGCTAATCACACTTGGCATCCGCCATCGCATCAAATCGCTTGTTTTGAAGGCTCGGAAGATATGCCGGGTGGGTTCGATTCCCATCGCCCGCTCCACTCTCGACCTAGATTCCTGATAGCAAGAAATCAACCGCGGCAATGATCTTGTCTCGGTCAGATGCCAGATCTCCCGCAACCGGACCAAGCTCGCGGGCAGGGATACCAGCGACTTGCGGCGTCAGCATCAGGAATTCCTTCCCCTCGAATTTCAGGATCGGTGTCAACGTCCGCATCGAGCGCGCCAAGGCCGCGCCGGCCGGAGCTAGCGGAACTACAACGCGTGTGGCCAGCACTTCCAGCAAGTCCGATTGGATGTCCAGCAGCAGTGGAAAGCGTTTCCGCGACGCTGGATTGCGATTCCGATACAGAGCGAACTGCGGCATCAGAACGTACGCAGACCGTCGCTGAACGCGCCATGCTCTTCGACGTCGCGGTTATAGGCGTGAATCGCATTCTCGTTCTGCTCTAGCCACTCGCGTTTACGAAGCTGCCGCAACTCATGCTCGACGGCCGCCTCCAGCGTTGCCGACAGATTGATCTGTCCGTTGCGCGCCGCCTGCAGCAGATCTGCAGAAATCGAAACATTCACCGCTTTCTTAATGCGGCGTGCGGTGGGCATTCGAGGCTCCATTTGTAGGCCCATATGGCATGCGCATAGTCTATGCGCATTATTCCTGCGCATCAAATAATTGGAATTGCACAGGATTTCACCTTCAACTCGTGGCTGAGGAGACCGGTTTCTAAGGAGCCAATCGGGCGCCTTTAACTCTGGGCGGCGGAAGCGTCTGAAGTATCTGCGTTAGGATGCGGGCGAACGCCGCCAGAAAGCTGACACTCGTTTGACGCTAGAATCCTTTGCGCTTAAAGGCAGGGAGTTGATTGATGGCGACCTTTAGCACTACGCACAAAGAAAAATTGCGCTGGATTTTTCATGGATCCCAGGGGCTACGGGCTGGCTGGAGCATTCTGATTTTCGCAGCGCTTCTAGCACCCGCGGTGTTCATCGCCAATATCGTGATGCGCCACCTCCCGTCGCTTCGCGAAGGCCAAATTGCACTTGGCGACTCGCTCATATTTGAGGCTGTTCAGCTTGTGGCAATCCTCGGGGCTATGGCGATCACGGCATGGATCGAGGGTCGGGATGTTTGGTCCTATTATGGGTTGGCCGGGCGTCGCCCGATTGCCAAGCTCCTGTTTGGATTGGGCGGCGGCTTTGTTTGCCTATCGCTGGTGGTGATGGCGCTGAATGCCGGCGGCTATCTCGTGTTTGATGGAAGGGCTTTGCAGGGGCTGCCAGCGCTTGGGTACGGCTTGTTTTGGCTCCTGGACTTCATGATGGTCGGGATACGAGAAGAGACGCTTTTCCGCGGCTATCTGCAAGCGACTTTGACACGCGGAATCGGGTTTTGGCCGGCCGCAATCCTTCTTTCGTTGTTGTTTGGCGCGGGACATCTGCCAAATGCAGGAGAGAGCGTCCCGGGCATCATCGGGGTGATGGCGCATGCGCTGTTCTACTGCCTATTGTTGCGGCTGAGCGGCTCGCTATGGTTGGCGATAGGGTTTCATGCGGCCTGGGACTGGGCGCAATCTTATCTCTATGGCACGCCGCAAAGCGGCCATATCATGCAGGGTCATTTGTTCATGACTCACACGAGGGGTGACGTGCTCATGAGCGGAGGCGGCGCGGGGCCGGAGGGAAGTTTGCTCGGGCTACCGGCGCAGGCAATTGGACTGTTTGTGTTTCTCTGGGCGGTGAAGCGTGCCGGGCTATTCCTTGGGGCGGGAACCCAGCACCGCTAGCGCATCGACTATTTCCGTTTATCGCTGCGGCCTCCGCGTTAGGAGAAATCCCGCTGCCGCTAATCTAGGATCGGCGTGAAGGCTAGTAAACTAAAAGATCTCCGGAATGGTAGGTTCCGCCTACTGCATTCACCCATTTTCCAACCTTGGCGGCCGCTTGTGATGAACCTAGATAAGTAAATTCTAGATTGTGCAGCTCCCGAGTTCCGACGATGTCAAAGGCATCTTTGATGACCTGCAGTGTTTTTCCTTCATTTTTGCCCGTCACCGTAATTTGAACCGGATGGTCCTCCGCATCAGAGAGTACCTTTGAGAGTTGCAATGCCAATACGGATGGACCTTTCAGCTGCGAACTCAAAATAAATGCACGATCGGCAATAAGCCCAGAGGAGGGAACCGAAAAAATATATCCGCCTTGGCGCCTAAGATCAACGATGCGGCCGTCCAGTGATTCTTCCGGGTGAGCAGCCTTCAATCCCGGCAGTTGCATCGGATGCTCCCCAACCGTGTCGACGTATGCGCGAACTGTCTGTGTAAGCGTGTCGATTGGAATCGTCGATTCCTTTCGCTCATAGATGTTCACGGTAATTTGATACTCGGAATTGATTTTGAACCCACGCACCGCACGCGGCGCCCTGAATTCGAACTCATCGGCGATGACCGGAAATTCCTCCTCGTTCTCCAAGGGCGGCCCGCCCAGGGGGTCTTGGTATTCGATCTTTATATAGAGCGGAGCACTCGGCTTCTCGCGCACCCGGGCGTGAAGATAATGAGCCACCTGATCTCTGATGACGACGAGGCCCCCATCAAGTGTTTCGAGAAAACGGCTCCGCGCTGGCCGCGGCTCACTGACATCGCTCCCCAATCGGTAGGTACCACTGATGTGTTTGATGTCGGAAGCTGCTACAGCGCACGGGGTGCTCGCCAGGCCAACCCGAATCACCCCGAGGACGGCAGCGAGGAGCAGGATGCGACGAATCATAGAACGAGCAGTCTACTGAGTCGCTCTTCTCCGTGCACGCTCAAGCAGCCACTCCATCAGCGGCCTGGTTTCGATTTAGTTTGCGGATAGAAGTCCAACGCTGCTAAGGACACAACATAATGGTGGGCGTGGGTATTCCCCAAACACGATCAGGTGGGCTTATGAAAGGACGTGTGGCGCTGGTTACGGGCGGCGGCCGCGGGATTGGGCGCGAGGCCGCGCTGTTGCTCGCGGCAGCGGGCGCGCGCGTGATGGTTGTGTCGCGAAGCGCGACAGAACTGGCGGCCGTTGGACTCGAATACGTCGCGGCCGACCTCGGCACCGCCGAGGGCTGCGCCGCGGCGGTTGCCGAAACCGAACGACGACTGGGGCCGATTGAGGTGCTGGTTGTGAATCACGGCATCGGTTCCGCGCACGAGCGGCTCGTGTGGGAGCAAGAGCCCGAAGTGTGGCGCGAGACGATGCGCATCAACCTTGACGGCCCGTTCGAGCTCGCCCGGCTGACGACAGGCGGTATGTGCAAGCGCGGCTTCGGTCGGCTCGTATTCACAAGTTCGACCGCCGGCGAGAAGGCGGAACGTTCCGGCAGCGCGTACACCGCCTCGAAGCATGGGGTTATCGGGCTCGCACGAGCGGTCGCCCAGGATGCTGGGCCCTTCGGAGTCACATCCAACGCAGTTCTGCCAGGCTGGGTGCGAACGTCCATGGCCGAGCGCTCAGCAAAGACCGAGGCCGAACGGCGCGGAATCAGCGCCGAGCAAGTGTGGCGCGAGCGCGCCGCCATCTACCCGCAGAACCGGGTGCTGGAGCCTCGCGAGGTGGCGCAGGTAATAGCGTTCCTGTGCAGCGATGCCGCAGGAGGCGTGAACGGCGAAGCAATTACCGTGGCTCTCGGCGGCATGACCTAGGGCGCGACGCGCCGGCCGAGTGTGATGTGGTCGGTGAAGAACTCAGTCCTTGGAATAGTGGAATACGCCTTCGAGCGGCGTGTCGAAGACCGCCGCAATTCTGAACGCGGCTTCCAGTGACGGAGAATATTTTCCTTGCTCGATCGCGTTGACCGTTTGCCGCGTGACGCCGATCTTGTCGGCCAGGTCTTGTTGCGTCATTTCGCCATGCTCGAAGCGGAGTCGCCGAATCTCGTTTCGGATTGCCACTCGTGTCACGCGCCGCGTCGGTATTGGATGATTTGACAGCTC
>DATNKA010001150.1:0-2705 GCA_035603655.1 Candidatus Acidiferrales bacterium
ATGACCGCCCGATTCCGCTTCTGACCAGGAGAACCGATGACTTCTAATCTGAAACGACGGTTACACAAGACCTTGGCGCTAATGCTGGGACTGGCACTGATCGAGGCCCCTCTGTCATCGCAGCAGATGAGCGACTACACCCTTCGCGTGGAAAGCGAATTGGTGTTGGTGAATGTGAGCGTCAAAGACAAGCGCGGAAATATTATCGCGAACCTTAAGCCGGAAGACTTCACGATTCTTGAGGACAGTAAGGTCCAGAAGGTGATCTCTTTCGATATCGAGAACATGGATGCGGTGGCTAACCAGGATGTGTCTCAAGCGAAACCGCTGCTCGATTCGTCACCTGCGCCAAGCGGCGCGGCAAGCACGAACCGGGCTTCGACCAGCTCCCAGAATCAGTTCAAGGACCGCCGTCTCATCATTCTCTTCTTCGATCTTTCTTCCATGGAGCCGGATGAAATCGATCGCGCCGTTACCTCGGCCGAGCACTATGTCGACACCCAGATGGCCGCGGCAGACCTGGTGTCGATTGTTTCTCTGGGAAGTTCTCTGCTGGTTAATCAGGATTTCACTTCCGATCATGAGCTACTGAAGAAACAGCTACAGGCTTTCGGCGAGGGCAGCGGTCAAGGCTTTGAAGAAGGCACCACAGGCTCGACCGAAGGTACTCCGGACACAGGCCAGTCATTTACCGCGGACGATACGGAATACAACATCTTCAATACGGACCGGCGCCTGGAGGCTCTGCGTTCCGTGGCAGAAAGACTCTCCCACGTTCAGCAGAAGAAGTCGTTGATTTATTTTTCCAACGGCATGGACCGGACGGGCATTGAAAATCAGTCAGAACTGAGGGCGGCTACCAATTCAGCCGTACGCTCCAATATGGCGATCTACACCATGGATCTCCGCGGCCTGCAGGCGATCGTGGCCGGGGGAGAGGCGCAGAACGCCAGCTTGCGCGGCACTTCCGCCTATTCCGGGCAGTCCATGATTAATGCCCTGAACTCCAACTTCACAACCCAGGAAACCCTGGTCACTCTCGCAAGCGATACAGGTGGGCGCGCCTTCCTCGATTCCAACGATTTCAGTCAGGTCTACAAAGGAGTTCAGCAGGATAGTTCGACGTACTACCTTCTGGGATATCACAGCACGAATCCTGCCAGGGACGGGCGCTACCGGCGGATCTCCGTAAAGGTCAACGTCCCCGGCGCGAAAATCGACTTCCGGCGCGGCTACTACGCGCCCGCGGACTATCGGCATTCTACAAAGGAAGACAAGGAGGTGCAGCTCCAGCAAGAACTTGCTGCTGAACTGCCGGTCACGGACCTGCCCTTATATCTCGGTGCCGCCTACTTTCGGGTTGAGGCAAACAAGTTTTTTGTCCCGATCTCGCTGGTAGTGCCGGGCTCGCAGATTCCCTTCACGCGCAGTAGCGACCGCGATAAGGCAACTCTGGATGTCATCGGCGTCGTGCTCGACGGCGAACACCATCCATTGACGAGCATTCGCGATACGGTCAAACTCGCGGTAGATACTTCGTCGGAAGTTCGGAAAAAGAATGTGCAGTATGACAACGGACTCAGCCTTCCGCCGGGCAAGTATCACCTGAAGTTTGTCGTGAGAGAGAACGAAACCGGGCGAATGGGATCATTCGAGACCGACCTGGAGATTCCCGACCTCAAATCGCAAACCATCAAGATGAGCTCGATAGTCCTCGCGACTCAACTACAGGCTGCGGAGAAGAGGGCGGCTCCCAACCCGCTCATTCGCGACGGCCAGAAAATCATTCCAAATGTGACTCACGTCTTCTCCGCCGGACAGCACCTGCTTCTCTACTACGAAGTTTACGATCCGGGTCGGGCGAGTTCAGAAAAACCCGCCGAAGGAGAACCGGCGAAAAACGGCATTCACCTGCTGACGAACGTGGCATTCTTCCGCGGGAAAGCGCAAGTATTCCAAAGCTCGCTGGTCGAATTGACCGACATGAACGCTCGTGACCGCAAGGCTGGCGTGTTCCGGCTAGACCTACCACTGAACCAGCTCAAGCCGGGATTCTATACATGCCAGGTAAACGTGATCGACGACGCTGCCGGTCGTTTTGTTTTCCCGAGGGTTGCCCTGCTGATTCGGCCTGAGACTACCATTGGATCTCGCTAAAACCAGGTTCTTGCACCGAAACCAAAATTACCGCGTTTTCTTTGACTTCCAGCCGCCTGCGCCTTAGCATGGCTCGACCCCCTGGGGCGGGGATGTCCCTTGCTCGATCAGACCATTTCACATTACAGGATCGTCGAAAAGCTCGGTGGCGGCGGGATGGGTGTGGTCTATAAAGCGGAGGACACGCGTCTCGGCCGCTTCGTCGCCCTCAAGTTTCTTCCCGAAGATCTGGCCGAGGACCGCCTGGCCCTCGAGCGCTTTCGGCGCGAAGCCAAGGCCGCGTCGGCGCTGAATCATCCCAACATCTGTACGATTTACGACATTGGCGAGGAAGGCAATCGCACGTTCCTCGTCATGGAGTTCCTCGATGGCGTCACCCTCAAGCACCTTATCGACAATCGCGCAATGGAGTTGGAAACGATACTGTCGCTGGGCATCGAGATCGCCGACGCCCTCGATGCGGCGCACGCCGGCGGCATTGTTCACCGCGACATCAAGCCCGCGAATATCTTCGTCACCAAGCGTGGGCACGCCAAGATTCTCGATTT
>DATNKA010001151.1:0-4734 GCA_035603655.1 Candidatus Acidiferrales bacterium
ATACTTCAGCAGCCGCGCCATCAGGCGACTGTCGTAAGCTTTGCCTAATACTTCTTCTTCCTGCGACATTGATTCTTCACGATCCGTTTTTGAAATGATAGTAAAACCGCACCAATCGTGTTGCTAACAGGGTATCTCAAATAGATGGCGGTGGCGGATCGCAGGATGGAAAAGGTTGGCAGCCGGCGCAGATGGGATAATGGATTGGCATGCCCCTCGGGATTTACATTTCGGTGCCATTCTGCCGCACCAAGTGCAGTTACTGCAATTTTGCCTCCGACGTATTTTCGCGCGCCGTCTTCGACCGATACGTGGATCGGGTTTGCTCTGATATTGCAAGCGCGCCGCAGGTAGCGACCGGGATGGGCGGCCAGCTGGAACGCGAGGTGGATTCCATTTATCTGGGGGGTGGGACGCCGACCATGCTCGAAGCCGCACAACTCGAACGAATCTTTACTAAAGTGCGATCGCAATTTGAAATACAGGCCGATGCAGAAATCACTGTCGAGTGTGCTCCCGGCACGCTTAGCGCGGCCACGCTGGAAAGTTTGCTGCGCTGCGGTGTGAACCGCGTCAGCCTCGGAGTGCAATCGTTCGTCGACCAGGAAGCGGCGGCAGTCGGTCGGATGCACAAACGATCGACGGTGCTGGAGGACATCGCGCGACTGCGTGCTGCGGGAATTGCCAACATCAACATCGATCTCATCGCCGGATTGCCGCACCAGACCGCTGAAAGCTGGGAATACTCATTGTCGGAAGCAATCGCGACCGGTGCGTCCCACGTGAGCGTCTACATGCTCGAGGTGGATGAAGAGTCGCGGCTGGGACGGGAATTGCTGGCGGGCGGCACGCGCTATCACGCGCACTTTGTACCCGATGAAGAGGCTGTGGCTGATTTCTATCTGGCGGCTTGTGACAAGCTCGAAGCGGCGGGGATTGCGCAGTACGAGATTTCCAACTTCGCGTGCGAAGGTTTCGAGTCGCGGCACAATTTGAAGTACTGGACACGCCAGCCTTACTTTGGCTTTGGCGTGGACGCGCATTCCATGCTGAACTCGACCGCTCCGGAAAACGACGCGATGCGATTCGCAGCCTCTGACTCCCTGGACCAGTATATGAATGGCGGAGCTTTGCAACGAACCGCAGTTTCGCGACTGGCTGCTTTGGAAGAAAGTTTCTTCCTCGGGCTGCGGCTGAATCGCGGCGTAGACTTTAGCAAACTTGCGGCGAAATTTGGCGAAGCTGCCGTGAGAAACGCTCGCGGCGCGACAGCAGACTTAATCAGCTGCGGCCTGTTGGAGGGGAAGGAAGACTTCGTCTGGCTGTCTTCTCGCGGAAGGTTACTTTCGAATGAAGTCTTCGAGCGCTTCGTTTTGGCGGACGAAGTGCTTCGGTGATTTCAGCTCGACTACCGGCAAGTGCGTGCAATCCGTTTTCCGGCGAACCATACGGTCGGTTGGGCTGGACGCGTTCATGGGTCAAACGTTCAATGCTGGCGCGGCCTCGCGCGCTCTCGCCGGCACGTCTCCGCAGTAACTTTTCCCGATTCGCCCGCTATGGTGTAATCGATAACTGTCTACAGCGGTGGAGGAATCTTGGATTTTCAACTGAACGACGAGCAGCAACATTTGAAGAAAACCGTTCGTGAGTTCGCCGAGCGCGAGATTTTGCCTAATGTCATGACGTGGGACGAAGCTTGCGAGTTTCCGCTTGCTACCGTCAAAGAACTGGGCAAGCTTGGGCTGTTGGGAATAGTTTTTCCGGCAGAGTACGGTGGCGCGGGCATGGGCTACGTGGAATATGTGATAGCCATCGAAGAGTTGTCGCGTGTAGATGGGTCGGTCGGCATCATCATAGCCGCACACACCTCGCTCTGTTCCAACCATATCTTCCTTGCCGGCAATGAAGCGCAAAAGAAGAAATATGTCAGCAAGCTGGCAACCGGCGAATTCATCGGTGCCTGGGGATTGACCGAGCCGTCTTCGGGTTCGGATGCCGGAAGCGCGCGTATGACGGCGAAGCGCCGGGGAAACAACTGGGTGTTGAACGGGACCAAGACTTTTTGCACGAACGGTCATTATGCTGACGCGGTTGTGGTCATTGCTGTGACTGATCGCGCAGCCAACACGCACGGGCTTTCGGCCTTTATCGTCGACAAGGAAACGAAGGGATTCCGTCCCGGCAAGAAAGAGAACAAGCTGGGGTTGCGGGCCAGCGACACGGCGGAGATGATTTTTGAAGATTGTGTGGTTCCGGCGGAGAATTTGCTGGGCAAGGAAGGCGACGGCTTCATCGACGCAATGCGCGTGCTCGATGGCGGCCGCATCTCGATTGCTGCTTTGTCGCTGGGCATGGCGCAGGGTGCCTACGAGGCCGCTCTAAATTATTCCAAGGAACGGCGGCAGTTCGGCAAGGCAATTGGGGAGTTTCAGGCGATCCAGTGGAAGCTGGCCGATATGGCGACCGAGATTGACGCGGCGCGATTGCTCACTATGCGGGCGGCGTCGATGAAAGATGCGGGGATGAAAACGACGCTGGAGTCATCCATGGCGAAACTGTATGCCAGCGAAGTCGCCGTTCGGTGCGCCAATGAAGGCGTGCAGATTCATGGTGGCTACGGCTTTATCAAAGACTATCCGGCCGAGAAGTATTATCGTGACGTGAAGCTGTGCACCATCGGCGAAGGCACCAGCGAGATTCAGAGACTGGTAATAGCCCGGCAACTGCTCAGGGACTGATACTCCCGGTAGGTTTCTTCTTCCTCGTCTTCTGCTTTACACTGATCGGTTGAGTCAACAAATCCAAACATGGATTGAGCAGCTTCGCGCCGGCGATATTCGTGCGCTCTCTCGCGCCATTTCTACCGTTGAGAACCGCAAACCGGGATGGACCGAACTCCTGAAAGCTTTGTTTCCGCACAGCGGCAAGGCGCGCGTCCTAGGGCTGACCGGGCCGCCAGGAGCGGGGAAGAGCACGCTGGTCGATCAGTTGGCCCGCCACTACCGCAAAGAGAATTACACGGTAGGCATCATCGCAGTCGACCCGACCAGCCCTTACACCGGCGGCGCGATTCTTGGCGACCGCATCCGCATGCAGGAACATTTTTCTGATCCCGGGATTTATATTCGCAGCATGGCGACGCGCGGTTCGCTCGGCGGGCTGGCGCGCACCACGGCCGATGTAGCTACCGTGCTGGACGCTTCGGGGCGCGAGCTGATCATGATTGAGACGGTCGGAGTGGGCCAGGATGAGGTCGACATCGTGCGGCTGGCCGAAATCACCATTGTGATTTTAGTTCCAGGCATGGGCGATGATGTGCAGACCATCAAAGCCGGCATCATGGAGATTGCCGACATCTTCGTCATCAACAAAAGCGACCGTGACGGCGCTGATAATGTGGAGCGCGAGATTCGGACGCTGCAATCCCTCGCTATGCGCCATGATGGATGGACTCCGCCGATCATCAAGACAGTTGCCAGCCACGGCCTGGGCATCAGGGAACTCGCGGGCGCCGTTTCGGACTACGAGGCGTACCTGCAGAAGGAAAATCTCACGCTAAACAAGAGCGTCGAGAACTGGCAGGAGCGCCTCCTCCAGATGTTGCGAGATGCGCTTCTGGAAAAGGCTCGGGAACAGATGAGCGATGGGGGCGTGGCCCAGTATGCGACCGAAGTAGCCGAGCACAAGCGCGATCCCTATACCCTGATTGAGGAGATTGCCGCGAACGTGGGGAAAAACTGATGGTGAAAATTGATCATCTCGGGATTGCGGTGAATTCTCTGTCTGTGGCGAAGACTATCTACGAGAAGCTGGGCCTAAAGGTCTCTTCCGAAGAAACCGTGGAGCAAGAGCAGGTGCGGGTGGTAATGGTCGCGGTGGGCGAGAGTCGGTTGGAATTGCTGGAAGCGACGTCGGAGGATTCAACGATCGCGAGGTTTGTTGCCAAGCGGGGCGAGGGATTGCATCACCTGTGCTTGCGCGTGCCGGATTTGCCTGCGGCCGTCGATCGTCTGAAGAAAGACGGCATGCGCTTAGTCTCGGATGAGATCAAAACTGGCGCTGGAGGGCATCAATATGTTTTTGTGCATCCGGCCAGCGCGGGTGGCGTGCTGCTGGAGTTGGTCCAAGAATAGCTTCAAAGCTAACTGGCTAGGGATATGGCGCCGCACGTAAGCAACGTTTTTTCATGCTTTTTCTCGCCATCGATACTTCCGGCAAGCAGGGCAGCATCGCGGTAGCGCGAGCCGGGGAGCGGACTGCCGATGAGCAGGACGTGGAAGTGGTCAAGATCGCGTCGCTGCTGGGTGGAACTTTTTCTGCGGAGCTTGTTCCGCAAATCGCCGCGTTGCTTTCGAGCGATGGATTCAGCAAGGCAGACATCGGGGCCTTCGCTGTAGCCTCCGGACCGGGCTCGTTCACCGGCCTTCGTATCGGTCTCGCGGCAGTGAAGGCGCTCGCGGAAGTCCTGAACAAGCCGATCGCGGCAGTGTCGCTACTGGAAGTGTGCGTCTTCCTAAGCGGTTCTGAAGGCAAAGTGATGGCTGCCTTGGATGCTGGACGGGGGGATGTCTACGTGGGAGAGTGCGATGTCTCTACGCAAACCGCGCCGACGCTAAGAGAGCACATCTTGACCAGGAGCGAATTTCTTTCCCGGGCGCGAGGCTGGACAGTGGTGACTCCAGACTCGGGTCTTGCCGAGGCCGCGGTTGCGGCTGACTTATCGGTCTCACGACT
>DATNKA010001152.1:0-24831 GCA_035603655.1 Candidatus Acidiferrales bacterium
GGCGGACACCCGATCTACACCGAGTACGCTGGCGTGGATCACGATGGCGCAAACAGATTGGCTTTCACCGAGCCCGAGTTGCCAGAGTGGGTGTTCTCTCAACGCCGTGGGTAGTTGACGCATGAAACTGCAGGGGGAGGGGAAAATGAAGGGATCAAAGCGGCAGTTGGTAGCGCTTCCAATCTTCGTTTGCCTATTGCTGATCGGGGCAAAGACGGTGCGAGCATTCGGCGTCGAAAGCTTGCAGGATGATCCCAAGGGGAAGATGCAGGCTTCGACGCTCCCGTTGGATACGATGAGCGGGCTTGAAGTGCTGGGCATCAACGAAAAAGGTGCACTCCCGGTGAAACTTCAGTCGGGGGTTGGCAACTATCGTGGTCGCCGCGCCGTGCGCCTTGTCAACGACGACGGTCCGGTCGGGACGGTGAGCGGAGGCCAGGTTCTCGCGATCATCAATGCATCTGACTTCAAAGATGGCACCATTGAAGCCGAAATTGTGGGTTTCCCGCGCCAGGGAGCCAAGCCAAGCACGAGAGGATTTATCGGCGTTGCGTTCCGCGTGCAAGATCATGGATCGCGGTATGAGGCGTTCTATCTGCGTATGACCAACGGGCGCGCCGACGACCAACTCCGGCGCAACCACTCGGCTCAGTATGTGTCCCAACCCGAATTCCCCTGGAATCGCTTGCGGCATGAGAGCCCTGGCGTTTACGAATCTTATGTCGACATTGACCCAGAGGCATGGACCAAGATCAAGGTGGTGGTGTCCGGTAGCAAGGCGCAACTCTACGTGAATGGTGCTGACCGGCCGTGCCTGATTGTCAACGATCTGAAATTAGGCGCTTCGCGCGGCCAGATTGCGCTTTGGAGCGGTTCGGATACAGAGGCCTATTTTTCGAATCTGACGATTCGGTAGCACAAACCGTTCATACTCGGATTGCGAGTACAGGCAACCGGCACTTATTCGAAGCCCGTTTCTGGAACGCTTCCATGTTGTGAACAGCTCGAGCCTCGTAATGATAGACGAAACCACTGCCGTAAGTTTGCCCCCCGATTCGCTCGCAGCAACACCATTCAGAGGAGAGTGAGACGAAAGCCCGTCGTCATTGCGAATCGGCCTCCCGCGCGCTGCAGATTGCGCTCCTTAATCAAGACCGAGGCAAGGGCGCGGTCGAGCAGAGTCAGAAAAATGAAGGCGGCAACACGAGTATGAAGGGCCAATTGGGACAACCGGGAGGAAGATATAGAATTGAAAACGCTGATTCGGATTTGTCTGGGTGAGACTGCCTTCCCGCTAGTAGACCGACCGCAAGCCGAACATCGGTAGCCAATCCCGTCCGCAAGTTGCGCATCCCGACGCTTGACCGTGGGGCTGTCGTGGATTTCGTAACATCCTGCGTAACAACGGCGCCTAAAGTGCCATTTCTTGACTCTCTCGAAAGTGGGAAACCCCCTGATTTAAAAGACATTTAGGTTGAAGAGGTGTAATCGGCAGGTCAGCGGTTCAAGTCAGCTCGTCGGCTCCAGTCCTTCGTCAGCTGTGCCGTAGTAGGCGCCTTGCCCCTCGTGCGCCGATTACCATTTCTATTTTTCGACTTGGACATCGTTCAAACCCAGCCATTTTGCTGTTCTTTAGGCGATTGGCCGATTGCGGGCCAACGAAGTATGCTTGGCAAGTGTCCTATCTTGACGAGTCCTATCTAGACCAGCAACGCGAGCGCCGACGGCTGGCGGATACCTATGCCGGTATGACGGATGAGGAGTTGCAGCGCCTGGCGCGGAATGCGGAGTCGCTGACCGAGTTGGCCTGGGATGCGCTCGAAGATGAGATGGATCGCCGGCATCTGGAATCTTCCGAGGAGCCGACGTCGGAACCTCGGCAGGAAATGGAAGTGCGAGAGCTTGTGACCATCCGGCAGTTTCGCGATCTGCCGGAGGCGCTGCTGGCCAAAGGCAGTCTGGAGTCGGCGGGCATCGAATGTTTTCTGGCGGACGAAAACCTGGTTCGGCTCGACTGGTTCATTTCGAATTTCATCGGCGGGATAAAACTCAATGTGCGCGCCGCAGATGCAGCGAACGCGCAGAACCTTCTCGACGAGCCCATTCTCGAAGGTCTCTATGTGCAGGGAGTCGGGCTGTACGAGCAGCCGCGCTGTCCCCAGTGCCAGTCGCTGGATGTGAACTTTCAGGAATTGGACCGTCCCATTTCTTACATGAGTGCGTTTCTCCACATGCCGATTCCGGTGCAGCGTCCGGGCTGGCGCTGCCATTCCTGCGATGCGGAGTGGGAAGATGATGGAGCGGAGGGCTATTTGGAGTGAGGTTGACTGGCCCCGTCGACAGAAGTTGAGAGCTGCAGGTAATCGTTCGCATCAATAAGGCCAAGGACTACGCGCACCAGAAGCGGGAAGCGTCGTCGCGTGGGGTCATTCACGATGACCGGTTCGGAAAGCTGATACGTAACACGGCGGGTCTCAAGCTGGCAGCGCCCGGCCGCCAGCACATTTCTCACCCATCCGCTATCTCGCCCGTAAGTGAGTGCGATCAGCAATCCGCCCGGCTCTCGAAAAACATTCACCGGTGTGCGGTAAAGCTTGCCAGAGTTTCGGCCGGCGTTTGTAACGACGCCGAAGCCGGGCAATCGGGAGGCGAATGGCCTCGCGATTCGGTTTGTAATAGCTCGATGGAAGGCGGCTACCGGCCTTTTGAGGAATCGAACCAGAAGGATGGGAACGAGCAGGATTGCGAGGAGCGAGATAGCCGATGCGGCAATTACCATGGCCGATTACTTCCTGTCATCCGCACTTTAAACGTGATTGTTCGCCGACAGTTGTCAACGTGATTAGCCATTCGCACCCAGCCACACGTGCCAGACAAATAGCCCGACATAGCTTGCCGCGAGCGAAGAAAACAGCGCGGTTAAAAGAGCGTGTCCCACGACAAACGCCATTCCCTTGGGCCAGTCGGCGTGTGAAAAATAAGTCGCATCGACAAGGATTCGCGCGCTCCAGTAAACCCCGATGAAGCCGGCGAGTCCCACTGCGGCGCGATCGCCTCGGAGCAGTTCCTCGTGAAGCGCTAAAGTCAGTGTGCCAAAGGCAATGATCGTCAGCACGGTGAATCCGCTCTGCACCCATAGCATTTTCCGGTTGAAGGGCATCAACTGCTGCAGATCCTGTTTCCAGCGCAGTCGATATGGCACTTGAAAGCTGGCGAATAGGATCACAAAATGCGCCGCGCCGACGAACCACAAATCGATGTCAAACAGCCGCTCCACGAGTGCATGAGTCATAGCGCGTGAATTGCTCGCATGAATGGAAGTATCACACGCAGCACAAACCACGGGTGGAAAAGTCCAAAGACGGGCACCGCAAGGAACACCACCATGAAGCACCAACCCCGCACTCCCTGCCCCAGTCCGAGCCGCTTGCCGAACCGCGAACGCTCGACGGTCACCCCCGTGGCTTGCAGCACGAAGTAGAGCGTGGGGAGGCCGTAGCCTCCGCGAGCGGGCAGCGAGATTACCAAATCGTGGATCAGCCCAGAAACCACGAAGACCAAGAAGCCAGCCGAGCCCGGCCCTACGTTTCGATATAGCGGATGAAAAATCAACTGGTGGGCAAGTTGACGGAAACCGAGATTCCATCGCTTCCCCCAAAACTCTCCGAGGGAGCTGGATCGGAGCGGCGCAGACATGATGGGTTCGGCTCTAACGCCGAGGCTCTGCCAAAGGAGAGCGACTATCTGGAAAGTGCCGAAGTGAAGGAGCAGGATGAGACCCAACATCCCTACCCAGCCGCGTAGAAGGGACTGACCTTGCGGAATATACCGCGCCACAAACCAGAGCAGGGTTGCGCCAAGAATGGTTTCGAGCATTGCCCGGATCCAGGTCGAAGGCTCCGGCTGCGGCACGCATAGTCTCGCGTCCAGGAAGGCATCTGCGTCCATTCCCGGCCAAGCCAGAAGATAGGCTGCCGAGCGCCACGCCGGATGGGCAATTCGTGATCGCGCTCCCCACCAAGTCAGCCACTTCAAGCTGAGATAGAGGGCGAACGAAAGGATCCACATGAACTGCCAGGGCGGCAGGAGGTTGCGGCAAGCCACTGCCGTCAGAGGCAAGACGGAAATCGGAAGCCAACCCCACGCTTGGGGACGAAACGCCGCCATCTCATCTGTGCCCCCAGCCATAGTATTATGGGATGTCCGTTAGTTTGAAACCCTTCTGGATTACATCGATCGTATCTTCCGCCAGCTTCAGCGCCGGCAGTTCTCCGCGGGTAAACGACCGGACATCAGCCGCGTCGCTGGCGGCGGCGAGATCCCCCGCAACTCGGCGGCATAAAAAATCAATTAATACATAGTGATATTGCACTCGCTTCTCGGGATTCCGCAGAATGCGATCGTAAACCCCCAGGAGTTCGCCGGGTTCGACGGTGAGTCCAGTTTCCTCGCGAGCCTCGCGGATGGCGGCTTCGCGCACCCGTTCGCCGACCTCGAGCACGCCCCCGGGGATGGACCACTCCGCTTGCAGCGGCGGATGAAGACGCTTTACTAGCACGACACGTGCGTCTTCGATGATGATGGCGCCCACGCCGACCAGCGGCACTTCGGGGAATTCGCGTTTCATTGGCTTTCTAAGTATTGACGTGTGAAACAGCAACCTGCGCGCAAGCTGCAAATCATGGGTGTGATTCTAATCAAAACTAAAGCAAGAAATACAGTTTCACCCCTAGGGTAAAATTTCCTGGAAAAATCCTGCGGCGTGCCGCGTTATAATTTCAGCCAAACGTCACTTAAACCACACACCAACACCCCCGCTGCGTAGGCTGATCTTCGAGCTACCGTGCCGGCGAGCCGGAAACATTTCACCTTCCAAACAAAATGCGAAAGGAGTTACCCCCATGTTTACACGCATTGTGGAATGCCACGTGAAACCGGAACGAAAGGAAGAGTTCGAGAACAAGCTGCGCAACGAGGTGATCCCCGTTCTGCAGAAACAGCCTGGGTTTGTCGACCTGATTGCGTTGCAACCGGAAGATGAAGGGGAGCGCCAGCTCTCCATCAGCTTCTGGAACAATAAACAGGATGCGGAGCGCTACCAGCGCGAGCAGTATTCCCGCATCGTGGATTCGATCAAACCCTTGCTGAAGCGCGATCCGCAGGTGCAAACCTACACGGTGGCCCACTCCACCGCTCACAGTGTCACTGCAAGTGTAAGTAAGGTAGCTTAACTTCGGGGCCCCGGCGCGGCAGCGGCTGCGCTGGGGCCCCTTTGCAATTCCCCCAGTTTCGACCTTCGCAATATTTGCTTCGAATCTGTGCTCCAGAACCACATCCTCACAGTTCCCGCTCGCCCCTTTCGTGATTAGAATGATCCGTATGGCACTCGAAGAATATAAGCGGAAACGCAAGTTCGAGCAGACTCCCGAGCCGCCCCCGAAGCTGGAAGGCAAAACAGGGCACAGGTTCGTGGTGCAGAAACATGACGCCACACGGCTTCACTATGACTTTCGCCTGGAGATGGATGGCGTGCTGAAGTCGTGGGCAGTGCCGAAAGGTCCATCGCTCGATCCCGCGGACAAGCGGCTGGCTATGCAGGTGGAGGATCATCCGGTTTCGTATTTCGACTTCGAGGGCACCATTCCGGAAAACAATTACGGTGCAGGCACAGTGATGGTGTGGGATGTAGGCACGTGGCAGCCGCTGTCTCCAGTGCCGGTGGAAGGAAAATATGTGCCGAGCACCGAGGTCGAAGCGGCGGCGATGCTGGCTAAAGGCGATTTAAAGTTTCGTCTGGATGGCAAGAAATTGAAGGGCGACTTTGCTCTGGTGAAGATGAAAGGTCGTCGTCCCGGGAGCAAAGGCAACGAATGGCTGCTGATCAAGAAGCATGACGATCACGAGGTTGAGGGCTATGACATCGACGAGTACGACGAATCGGTTCTCAGCAAGCGCAGCCTGGCGGAGATCGCTGGAGACTCGGGGTCGAAGGAGTGGAGAAGCAGTCCGTCCGGACGCGGCAAATTGAAGGCCGCATGGCTGGCGGACGCAGTGGCAAAACTCGACAAGAAAAATCTCGCCAAGAAGTCGGCGGTTAAAAAAAAACGAAAGACTTAAACGCGGAGGAACTCAGGGTAACCCAAGAGCAACTAGGGGCTGAAGCGAAGAAGCCTTCGATCGCACGCCCCGCCAAACCCAATACTACGAACCACTCTGCGTCGTCTGCTTTGCCCTCCGCTGCGCTGTCTTCCTCCGTCGCGGTCAAGCGGCCCATGCCGACGGAAATCCATCCCATGCTTGCCACCTCCATCGACGAACCATTCGACGGATCGGACTGGCTGTTCGAAATAAAGTGGGACGGCTACCGCGCCATCGCTTTCATCGAAAATAATAAGGTGCGGCTGGTTTCTCGAAATCAAAACGAGCTAACGGCCCGCTATCCGGAACTCAAAGATCTTCCCCACTACGTCAAAGCAAAAACCGCGATTCTGGATGGCGAAGTCGTTGCCCTTGACGAGCAGGGACGCCCATCCTTTAGTTTGATGCAGCAGCGAACCGGATTCCGTCCCGGGGGCCGCCGCGCCGCCAGCAATGCTGACGTGCCCGTGCTCTACTACGCATTCGATCTGCTGTATCTCGACGGTTATGACTGGCGGCGGGTTCCGCTGGAGAATCGCAAGAAAGAGTTAGCGTCGGTGCTGATCGCCGGAGATTCATTGCGCTACTCCGACCATTACGAGAAAGAAGGGAAGGCTTTATTCGAGATCGCGCGTGAGAAAGGGCTGGAGGGCATCCTCGCCAAGAAGCGCGACAGCATTTACCAGGAGCGTCGCAGCGCCGAATGGCTGAAAATAAAAATCCGGCACCGCCTCGAATCCGTGATCGGAGGGTACACCCAGCCGGAAGGCAGCCGCGCGCATTTCGGCTCGATCGTGTTAGGCCTCTACGACAAACAGGCTCGCCTTATCCATGTGGGACAGGCAGGCAGCGGGTTCAACCAAAAGTCACTGAACGAAATCTTCCAGCTGCTGAAGGAACGGGAAACGAAACACAATCCGTTCTACGGGGAGGTTGAAGCCTTGCGGAAAGTGACCTGGGTGAAGCCAGAATTGGTGGCGGAAATCGAATACACGGAATGGACCGACGGCACCAACAGCGGCAGCGGTCCCAAGCTACGGGCCCCCGTATTCTTAGGACTCCGCGACGATAAAGATCCGAAAGAATGCGTACTGGAGGAAGAACTGAGAACTGTGAAAGCTCGCCCTACTTAATATCCTTCATGGCCAGCATGGTCCCGTAGTCGCGACCGCCGGGATCGACCGCGCGAGCCACGACTGCGGCGAAAGCATTTCGCAGCTCCGGATACTTCGTCACCAGCGTCTTCATCACAGTGATATTGCTTTGATAAGCCTGATTCGTATTGGAAACGTCGGCTGCCTGATATTTGACGATCAAGTCCAGGTCATTGCCCACCATCTCGGGAAAAAGCGCAGTGACCTTGTAAGTGGAGGCGCCCGCGGGAAGGTCCACAGTTTTTCCCTCCGCAGGCAGATCCGCTGGTTGTGATTTCTGAGATTCGTCGTAAAGTTTGTCGGTCGTAGCCGTGCTCATGAACGGCAACGGTGAAACCAGCGAACGAGCCTCCACGTAATAGAGCCACGCATTGTGTAACTGTCCTTTGGCTTGAAAGTCTCGCGCCCGCGCAATGTACCAATCGCTGTTGTGGCCGCCGATTTCTGCCGCCTTGATGTATAGGCCGCCCAGCTTCCATTCCGAGCCTTGCTGCTGCAGTATCATCGAGACCGTGTACGCGGCCTTGGACGACACATCCAGGATGACCACCCCATACCTTCCCGGAGGAAGACCGTTAAGGTAGAACGCAGCGCTGTCAGCTGTTTGGCCGTTCTTTCCAAAAACGCCGCAGTAAAATTCAGCGCGCGGGATAGGAGCCGTGCCATCGGCTTCCAGCAAAAAAGGTGGACGAGCCGTCGCCTTCGAACCGGCCAAGGCTGATTGGTTATCCTTTACTGTGGTCTCAATGCCGGAAAAATCCGCAGCCAGGCTCGGGATTGCTGACTGTCGCATCGACGCCGTATCAGCTTTCGCCAGAAAGTCGAAATAGCGCTGGCCGGCGGTCACCAAAGCTGTCCGGCTGGCTGGCTCCATGTCACTCGATGTGGTGCAAGTTTCGGCCCCCACGGTCGCCGCGCAGCAAGCCATCAGCGCCCAGAAAGCAAGAAACAAACTCGTCCGCCAAATCATGGAGGACATCGTAGCTGCCAAGCAGCGCTTACTCAATCGTCGTTCGTTAAACACGATCGTTCTCCATCGCGAAAATCTGTATGCCGTACGTGACTGGTTAGGCGCAAGAGGTTGCACACACCTAACCCTGCCCGTATTCACGTTCCGGCTGCAAGACTATAAAGTCAATACGTTCTACAGGGTAGGGATGATGATGTGACGGTGCATCAACTCCATGGCCCTTAAGGCGGTGCTAGAATTGCTGTCAGAACCTTGCGATCTCCCGAATTGCGGCGATTGGAAATAGGAGTTGTCATGCGCTTTAACCTAAAACTTACGGGATTAATACTGGTGGGAGTGCTAGCTCTGCCGATGGCCGTACGTGCTGACACCCAAACCCCGCATCGCACGCACAGCAAGAAGAAAAGTATCCCACCCCCGCCATTGCCCTCAGGCACGCAAGGACCGGTGCCGCAGGTTCCGCTGGACGCCATCCCGGCGATCGCGCCGCAGGTTAGCTACGAAAACGGACTACTGACGATTGTCGCGCAGAACTCTACCCTTGGCGATATTCTGCGCGGGGTGCGCAAGCATACTTCTGCCGATATCGAAATCCCGGCGACGGCCAGTGAACGCGTAGTGACGCACTTGGGTCCGGCACCTGCCCGCGAAGTAATGGCGGAGCTGCTGAATGGATCGCGTTTCAACTACATCTTGTTGGGATCGCCATCCGATGCTAACGCCCTGGTGCGAGTCGTACTCGTAGCCAAGACGCCCGACGCGCCAGCCGCTCAAGCTCAGAACAACAGCCCTTCCGCTGGAGTGGTGGCTAATGCGGTGGATACCCCGGAAGCGGAAGCGGCGGAAGAGACCACCGACGATAGCGCGGATCAAAGCGCGGCTGAGGCTGAACAACCCGCACCTTCACCCGACCAGCCAGGGGTGAAGACTCCACAGCAATTGCTGCAGGAAATGCAACAGCGTCAATTGCAAATGCAGCAGCAACAGGCAAGCCAGCCGGGAGCCTACGCTCCGCCGCCGAATATGCCGGCTCCTCACCAACCTCAGCCTCCAGACCAATAAAAACGGGCGGAGTCTTGCTCGTCGAAATTTAGGTTATTTTGTTGTCGGGGATCGTTACTGACGGTTGGCAGCCGGCGTCCAGCGTGATTGCGCGCCGGCCGGCAGCGTGCGAGGCCACCGGAGTGCCAGCTCACTCTCGGCAGGACTCAGAGCTTTCTGAAGCAGCATCATGTCATGCTCCACATCGTTTTCCGAAACCTTGGGTGGATTTCCACGCCGCAGTTCTTCCCGGAGCCTTGCCTCGAGAATTTGCGCGGCGAACCGCCCAGAGGATTGCGTAAAGAAAATGTTGCCCTGAGCGATGCCTACGTTTACCACGTTGTCTGCGATTAGCATACGCAGTATTGGACGCCCATCCGAGTCAAAGGCGGGCGAGGCATTGCTCATCATTCGGGCCAGTTTTTTTTCGCCGTAAGAGCCATTGGCCTCGGAAAGCCCCGCACTGACGAGATGATTCAGTTCGATTTGGAAGGATCGTCGATCCTCGGCGCCGACTGGCGGTTCCAGCGCTCGATCGGCGTTATAAACCTGCGCCTGCCGGGCTGGATCGAAGTGGGCCGCGCTCGTGCCGACATAAACCGCTGCCACGCACCCCGCAAAAACCGGACTTACCACTGCGCTTGGCACGATATATTTTTTTGACTTGAAGAACGACTCTACCACTCCATGCACCGCCGTGCTGCGCGCGGCGCTGCCCGGAACCTGCGGGATGACGTAACGCGAGAATTCCAATTCCGGATGACGCGAGCTGAACTTGACCATGGTCTTCGCCATCTGCTTGGGTGTCGTAATCGCCACGTCGGCAACTACGCTGCGGTGCAGCGCTTTCGGGTAATAGAAGTTGATAACGTCCTTCGCAAAATCGGCGCAATTGCGCGAGACCGTCCGGAACTGTGCTCGATTGGGTGCAGAGTTGTACCGCTGAATGAAAGCCTGATCCTGAGTTGCGGACGTTTCGATTTCGAAAGCGTAGGCTGCCCGGTCATACGCCGACCCTACCAGTTCATACCAATTTCCGCCCGGAGCTACTCCGCCATCCAGATCGGGCGCGACCGCTTCCAGATGTTTACGCCGATATTGGTCACGTAGAAAAGCGACCATCTTCGGATCCGCAAACAGCGGAATATCGTCGACATGATCAACCCCGTAAAGGTAAGGGATCAGCGGAATCGCCACCCAATCGTAGCTACCCACTCCGTCGTAGCGGCTGATGACAGCGCCAAGTTCCCCTGGAGCGCACTGACGGAGTACAAGCGGCGACTCCGCGCACACTCGGGAAAGATATACAGCGGCGTGCCCGGTAGCCGTGAAGAATCCCAGCTTGCCGTAAGGCTCCTCAAGCAACAGAGTGGCCGAGGCGTTTGCCAGAGACACTGACAACATCAGCAGTACAAATACCAGGCCGATCGAACGCCGCAATTTGGTCAGAAAACGCATGCTCCTGCCTGCGGGAACCCCCTGAAATAAGAACCCCATTGGCACTACATTAGTTGCTGGTAATCGGGAGAGCCAGTTACGGAAGTCAGCGTGGCAATAAGAGGGTGGTCAGTGACCTCTATTCTGTAGAAAAATCAGGAGATGCCTGGCTGTGAAAGGGCTATAAAATCTTCACGCATCGAGAGTTCGCCAAGCCAGTCCCGCCGCCAGCTAATCGGCTGAATTTATTTTTTGGATGGCCCAAGCTGCGCTCTCGGCAATCACTTCATCTTCATCCGCCGCCAACCTCTCGAGTTGCGCAAGAAATTTCTTATTTCCGCTGTTGCCCATGGCGATAACTGCATTGCGCCGCAGACCTGCGCGTTTGGCACGGCGCAACGGCGAGTTCTTAAATGCGCTTCGAAATTCTTCCGGGCTGATCTCAGCCAGCCAGTCGAGCGCGGGATTCAACAACTCCGGACGCGCCTGAAATTCTGCGGCAGTTGTTGCCGGCGCTTTACGGTTCCACGGGCAAACATCCTGGCAGATGTCACAGCCAAAAATATGCCGTCCCATGCCGGAGCGAATGTCTTCCCGAATCGCACCCCGTTTTTCGATAGTAAGGTAGGAAATGCATCTGTTCGAGTCGAGCTGATAGGGGGCGATCAATGCATCGGTGGGGCAGGCGTCGATACAGCGCGTACAGGTGCCACAGCGATCAGCTGCGGGCAAGCCGGGTGTGAGATCGAGTGAAGCCAGGACTACGCCGAGAAACATCCACGAGCCTACCTTTTGATTAATGATGCACGTGTTCTTGCCAATCCATCCGATTCCCGCATACTTCGCGACCACGCGCTCGACAATGGGACCCGTATCGACATAACAGCGAGTAACCAGATCGTCGCTCCCAGCCGTATTTCGCAGCGCAGTTTCGACTTGTTGAAGACGCCGCATCACCGCATCGTGATAATCCTGCTGGCCCCAGGCGTAGCGAGAAATCCAGCCGCGTTCCTGATTCTCCGCGGAATGATTCTGAACCTCGGTCGAATACGGTTGCGCTGTGTTGTAGTTAATGGCGCATACCACCACACTGCGGGCCCACGAGGCCGCGTGCGCCAGCGACGCTCGCTTCAGGCGGCCCTGCTCGTCGCGCGCTTCCAAATACCTCATCTCGCCGGCGTGGCCTTCGGCAATCCAGCGCGGGAAATATTCGAGCTCTGGCGAGTCCTCCACGGGCGCAATGCCCACAAGCTCAAACCCCGCGTCTGTGGCGGCTCGCATTACAGCGTTCGTAATTTCAATGGATCGAAGCACAGCGATTAGGAATAAAGATCAAACTTTATCGGGTCGGTTTATCGGGCCAGGTTCTCGAACCTGCGCAGCCAAGTTTCGGTTCCAAATTGGAACTGCGTGGCACTTTTGAACTGCGAAATCATTCTCCCGCTCTTGATCAGCATATAAGCTTTCCCCCACAGAGGCACGCAACTTTAAAGCTGCGCGTTCTCCGAATTTGTTTACCAGGAGATAAGCCAAGCCACTCGAGCCCAACCCCACTATCCAGATCTCCGTCATCCACGAGAGCACCATGCGGGCCGACGCGGATGTCACACCCGGCGTCGCGGCACTGCAGGAGCGGGTCACCAACGGCTTCCGCCCTGTCGGGGGCACGGACGCCCAACTGACCATCGTCCGCAAGGGCACGAAACCATCCTACGGCAGTTGGTGGATTGTTCTGCTTAACGACTCCGATCAGGCTAACGCTCTCGGCTACCACGACCTCGCCACTGAAGGTCTCCCCGTTGGTAAGGTATTCGCCGTCAGCGATCTGAATGCCGGAACGTCGTCGACCGTTACCGCCAGCCACGAACTGCTGGAATTGCTGGGCGACCCCCAACATCAATCTCACCGTCTTCGTGCAGAACGGCAACATGGCCGGAATCCTCAACGCCTACGAAGTTTGTGAGGTCTGCGAGACGACAGCCTCTGTTACCAGATCGATAATATCCTGCTGTCGGATTTCGTTTACCCGTCGGGGTTTGAAGGCTTTCGGGCGGAGGGGGCCACTCAGTTCGATCGCGTGAACAAGATTCAGGCCCCGCTGCAGTTGTGAGCGGGAGGCTACATCGGCACCTTTAAGGTTACTTCTGGCAGCGGGTGGCAGCAGACTACAGCGGAGAAACATCCCACGAGTCTGCGGGCTCGCCGTGAACGCCGCAATATTCCTCACGACTTGTGGGTCAACAGCCTGCACCAGCGCAAGATCGCAGGCAACGCACAGATTTATCGGCAACCGCTGCAAAGCATCCAGCGTCGGCGCGAGGCTGGCTAAAACTTTCAGTGGGGTCTTCGCTGGACCCCGGGCCCCGTGCGCAATGCGCGTGGCCTTTTTTAGAACCTAGAGATAGCGCGTTTATAGCCGTTCAAGAAATGTTAAGCGCAAACAGTACATGCAGCACTTCGAACCTGGCGGATGGTCCATCATCTTGTCTCGATCAAAGATCTGCCTTCGTTACCTCAGGATGTGATCAGAAGTGCACATCCTCGGCGCAGCTTGCAAGGTAGACTTGCCCTCGCAGTGAGGAAAAGATGAAAGTACTCCTGATCGAAGATAGCAAATTCCAGCGAACCGCAAATGGACGGGCGCTCATCCGAGCGGGTTACGATGTCATGTATGCGGCGGACGGGGAGGAAGGTCTCGGTGCCGCTCGCGAGAACCTTCCCGATCTTATTCTGCTCGATATGATGTTACCCAAGATGTCGGGACTCGATGTCCTTCGGGCTCTCAAAGCCGATGTACTCGTAAAACACATCCCCGTCATCGTGCTGAGTGGTCTTGGGCAAGGGAATGAAGCCAAGCTCCTGAAAGAGGGCGCAACGGCATTTCTTATGAAATCAATGGAATCGGCCGAGAACAATTCAGTGGCCCTGATTCAGGCATTGCAAAGTCTGCTGACCGGGTCGAAAGCCTAACGGCGCCCGACCAAGCAGAATTCGTTCCTTCTGCCAGATTCCTACTCTCCGTTCCAGCCTTGCCAAAGTAGCTTGCCACAAAATCGCCTCAAAACCTGGTTGACCCTTGCGGCCGGCGTCTTGAGTGCTAAGGTCTGCTTGCACCAGTTGAGAATTTGCCACTCTTGGTGGCTCTCGCGTTGACTCTCTGCGGATGAACCCGTCTAAACTGCCAACCGCTAAACGACTGCGCGGACATAATGACACAGGAGGTTCACAATGCGACGGAATGGGTATGCAAGTCTGCTGCTAGGTTTGGTCCTGTCAGTACTAGCGCTTGGACTGACGGCAAGCGCGGCAACACCGGATTCCTCGAAGGCACTCGACCCTCGTGACAAGATGAATATCTGGGAGGGGCGGTGGAATGAGATCGTGCAGACCAAAGAGACCCCCTTCGGCCACGCCGCTTCGACGCCAGCCCACGTTACCTGCTCCTGGACGGCTGACCGGGGCTACATGGTCTGTGAGTACTTGAGTGAAAAGGCAGATCCAAAAGAAAAAGAGCAGTCTGACCACTTGACGATCTTTACATATAACGGTGGGGACAAAACCTACAAGCATCTAGGAATCAGTAAGGACTACAAGACTCTCGAAGAACCGAAAGTCGTCATCGAGGGGAATCTCTGGCGCTATCAGTACCAGGTCTCCGATGATAAAGGGAACAAATTTGATCTACAAGATTCCTACGAGTTCGTGACGGCAGAGAAAAGGATTACGCGCATCGAAATCTCTGTCGATAGTGGCAAGCATTGGACGCTGCTGTCGGAATCTGTGGGAATAAAGGTTCATTAGTTTCGGGGGGCGAAGGATCTGGGGGCATTCGGAGGGTATCATCCGTTCGGGATCGCACGGGCTACGTCCGCGGTTACTGCTACTTGGCCATTGAAATGGGGGGCGTGATCGCCTTCTGATTAGTCAGCTACGGATTTGCACCCAAGGATATCGTTTTTGTGGGAGGAATCGCCACGCCGACGGCTCGACCGACGAGACCGAAGGTCGTTATATAAGGGGGAGAAGGCGTATAGCAATCCGAAGGCGCTTGCTTCCGCGCACGATGCCGATTGTGTAGCACGCCTTCGGTCGGCGCAACATGCTTCGGATTTCCGTGAGAGTTAGGTCCTGAGCCGTGAGATTGTCGATAGATTCAATGACGTCACCTGCCTCGATTCCGGCTTCAACTGCGGCTGATTGGGGCACGATCCGAGTCACAACAAAGCGATGGTATTTCGGGCCGTCGGCCCGAATCCTCAGTCCGCTCTGATCGTATTCTGCCGGGTCTCCATAGCTCCTATTCGGCGTAAGTAAGATCCGCTGGCCGGGACTGTCAAACACAACCGTAAACCGCTCCAGAAATTCGGCGCCAATCAATCCGGCATAATCTTTGGACGCCATTAGCCCTTCTACATCTTGCGCAAAGGTAATGGGAGGGTTCTTGACCGAATACGAACCGACTACGATCCGCTCGGCTCGACCGTCCCTCGGCTGGACCGTTCCAGGTTCGTACAAGAGCTTCATTGTCGAGGGCGGAATCTGGTGGGCATCGCTGAACGGCTTGTAGAGGTTTGCGTAGTAATTCGCCCCGCCGTCTATGAGAAAACTGCCGGACACGGGCATGGCCCCCGGCAAGGCAATGGTTGCGTCGATATATTGAAAGCCATGCTGGTCGATGCGAACAGAAAACGCGGTCTCTCTGCCGGATGGCCGATATCGGTTGGGCGCATACACCGACATGCAATGCCGCTCATATTCCACCACCACCACAAAGTCGTCGAACAAACGAGACCCAATGATGCCGTCGATCTGATGTCCAACGGCTGGCTCCAGAGACTTCAATTCGACCAGGACCAGATTGCGATGTGTAAGCTCCAATCCCGGCAAACTGATTTTAACGTCTCGCACAATTCCCGCTTGGCTTGCGTTTGACCCGACTTCGCGAGTCGTAGCGCTGTCGGTCGTTCGCAGCGCGCTCTGCCGAGCGTAATCGGGATCGACGACGAATCCTTGCGTCCCGTTGTCGACAATAAACCACCCCGGATGACCGTTCACCTTTCCATCCACAAGGACCAGTCCATCAGCCACCACCTCCACGGGGACGCATAGCGACGATCCATCCGAGGAAAACTGATAGGACGGTCGCGGTTGGGAGGGAGCGTGTGCCCAGGCGGAAGCCACAAAGAGGGCTGTGATCGCCACCCCAACTGCCGAAGTCATGGAAAACCGCATCAAGGCTCACTCAAGGCGAAAATGGGGATACCCCAGATATCCCGATTATTCTTGGCCAGCATTCTACGTGATTTGGCTGATAAGACATGCATCGGTCCAGGCGGAAGAGCTTGCGTGAAGGACGGTAACCCAGAAGCCTGCTCGTAATTGGCAAGAAATCGCCTCAGTATCGCCTGTGTTCGTCAACAATTCGCTTGCCGAACAATTTGCAGTCTTTTTGTGAATCCCTTGGTGGTAAAGCACCGGCATGGTGCTAAACCGTAGAAAACGTCGAAACCTGTAATCGGCTGTTGCTCACAGGTGTTACAGCACTCAAAATCACAGCCCTTCGCCCCCCCGTAGAATCTATATTTTCGCCCATCCAGGGCGCCGCCGCCCTGCCTGAACGCAAGGTGTTGTCCACCTGCCGGTGTGGCGTCATTACCTAGGTCATCTTGGGGAAGGTGACGTTTCGGTTCATCATAGGCAAGCTTGTGAGGCAGAGCGCCTCCCGGGAAATCCTTCGATGAATATTGATGATCTGCTGCGGATTGCGACGGAACGCAAAGCCTCCGACTTGCATTTGAAGGTCGGAAACTATCCTCACCTGCGCATTGACGGCGAACTGGTGCCGTTAACGGAACAGCCGCGTGTGAGCGCCGAGGACATGCTCACCATGGCCTTCAGCATGATGTCGGCTCGGCAAAAACAGAAATTTAAAGAGACCACGGAAATCGATATGGCCTACGGCGTGGCCGGACTGGGACGCTTCCGTGTCAATATTTTCCAGCAGCGCGGCAACGTGGGACTGGTGCTGCGCGTGATTCCAACCAAGATTCGCGCGCTCGACGAATTGTTTCTGCCCAAGGTGGTGGAGCAGATTTGCGAGATGCCGCGTGGTCTGGTGCTGGTGACGGGAGTGACTGGTTCTGGTAAGTCAACTACGCTGGCCGCCATGGTCGACCGGGTCAATTCCAGTCGCGCCGAACATATCATCACCATCGAAGATCCTATCGAATTTCTGCATCGCGACAAAAAAGGCTACGTGAACCAGCGCGAAATCGGAGTGGATACGCCTTCGTTCAGCGCGGCGCTGCGCGCATCTCTGCGTCAGGATCCGGACGTGATCCTGGTCGGCGAAATGCGAGATCTGGAAACGATAACGACGGCCCTGCATGCTGCCGAAACCGGCCACATGGTTTTCTCTACCCTGCATACGCTGGACGCAGTGGAAACCGTGAACCGAATCATTTCAATTTTCCCGCCCCCAGAGCAGAAGCAGATTCGATTGCAACTGGCGGCAGTGTTGCGTGCCATCGTTAGCCAGCGTCTGGTCCGGCGCTGCGACGCTGAGGGGCGCGTGCCCGCAGTCGAGGTCATGATCAATACGGCGTTCATCCGTGAGTGCGTTCTGGTACCCGAAAAAACGCGATCCATTCGCGACGCGATTGCGGCCGGAACGTCGCAATATGGAATGCAAACGTTTGATCAGTCCTTGTGGGACTTATTCCAGGCGGGTCTGGTCGCCTACGAAACGGCCCTCGAAAACGCCTCAAACGCCGACGACTTCAAGTTACGCATGCAGGGCATTGCATCGACAGCCGACCTTTCCCGGCAATCCATGCAGTCAGCTGGATTCGGCGGACGGTAACCCTCGGCTTCCGGTCGCCGGCATCGGCTCCCGGAATTATTGGATTGACTTCTCCGGAAGCGGGAAGCCTCTTGCTATTTTTGCTATTCTCTTTTCCTCTCCAGTATCGTTAGCAGCATGCCGTTCTCGCGACCAAAGAAGAGGTCGTATTCCGAAGACGAGCTGTACGAATACGCTGTAGGAGCGCTGGCGCGGCGCATGCGTACGGTTGCGGAATTGAAACGTTTATTCCGGGCGCGGGTGGAAGACGCCGAGTCGGAATATGGGGAAACGCTGATCGAGTTGGTGATTCGGCGGCTTAAGGATCGCGGCTATCTCAACGATTCGCAGTACGCTGCTTATTTCTCCTCTCTGCGCCGCGACAACCAGAAGTTCGGGCGCAGGCGGGTGGTGACAGACCTGAAAGTGAAGGGCGTGCACGGTGATGTGATCGAAAAGGCTGTCGACGCCGCTTTCGAGGGTGTGAGCGAAGAACGACAGGCACGCGAATATCTGCGGCGCAAGCGCGTGGTGAAGCCCAAAGATCAGAAGATGACTGCACGGGTCTTCCGGCAGCTGGCTCGCGCTGGATTCGGCACCAAGACAATATTCAGCATTCTGAAGAGTTGGGACGTTGATGAGGAAACTTTGAGTTCGCTGGAAAGCGAGATCGCCTAAGTCTCATGATTCGCTCCTCATGATTCTCGGCCGCTATCCGAAATTCTATTGGTCAGGTTGGCGGGCTAAGCTGAGGGTTGCACTTGGCAAGAGTCGTCCGGATGATGCATACTCCATTTCATTCCCCAAATACCCGTTTTTCAGGAGGAGCTATGAAAGTCAGTTTGAAGGCGATTCTCGCCGCCGTGTTGCTGAGCGCAGTGCCGCTCGCTCTGGCGCAGGATGTTAGCTCGGACGTGAAGAAAACCGCCAAGGATAGTGGTACCGACACGAAGAAAGTGGCCACGAAGACCGGCCATGCCACCGAAAAGGCAGCCGACAAAACTGGCGATGCCACCAAGACTGCAGCCGTGAAGACCGGCCACGAGACCAAAGTAGTGGCCAAAGACACGGGGAAAGGCACCGAGAAAGTTGCCAAGAAAACCGGCAGCGGCGTCAAGAAAGGCACCGAGGCCACCGGACACGGAATAAAAAAGGCCGGAGAGAAGACCGAAGATGCGGTGAAGTAGCAAAAGCAAAACAGTTCAATGCGTTGAAGGGCCACAGCGGTATTTGCGTGGCCCTTATCTTTTAACCAACTTGTTGTGATTTGTTTTCCGTCGCTAAACCTCTGTGTCCCTGCGCTATCGTTTAGAATTGATGGTTCGCAATAACTGGCATTTTAAGTGGCATGCTGACTGGCTCTGAAATACGCCGCAAGTTTCTCGACTTCTTTGTGCAAAAGGGGCACAAGGAGGTGCATTCGTCGTCGCTGGTACCGGCGAACGATCCTACGCTGCTGTTCACTAACGCGGGCATGAATCAGTTCAAGGACGTTTTCTTAGGACTGGAGAAGCGCGACTACTCGCGCGCGACGACTTCGCAGAAATGTGTACGCGCCGGCGGCAAGCACAACGATTTGGAGAATGTAGGGTTCACCAACCGGCATCACACGTTTTTCGAGATGCTGGGAAATTTTTCCTTTGGTGATTACTTCAAGAAGGATGCTATCGCCTATGCGTGGGAGTTGATCACTTCTAAGGAGTGGTTCGGGATTGCGAAGGAAAAACTTTACGTAACAATTTTCAAAGGCGAAGGTGGCGTCGAGCGCGATTTCGAGGCTTACGACTTGTGGGCCGCGCAGGGGGTGGAGAAACTCCGTATCTACGAGATGGGATTGAAAGACAATTTCTGGCAGATGGGCGATACCGGCCCGTGCGGGCCGTGCAGCGAGATCCACTACGATATGGGTCCGTCGGCGTCCGAGCAGGGTCACACGGATTGCGCGTTCACCTGCGATTGCGGGCGGTACGTCGAGATTTGGAATCTGGTGTTCATGCAGTTCGACCGGGACGCTTCCGGGAAGTTGCATCCGCTGCCCAAGCCGTCGATTGATACAGGCATGGGGTTGGAGCGGGTGACGGCAGTGCTCGAGGGCGTGATCTCGAATTATGAGACCGACTTGTTCACGCCGCTGATTCACCGCGCTGCGGAGTTGACCTGGGGTGCGGGCATCAGAACCGCGGACTCCGCCGGACAACCCAGGGCGGCTGTCTCCCCCCAAGCTGGCAGGACACAGAATGTTCACGCGGGCGCAGGCCATGTGGGGACGGCCGCCTCGCCTGTCCAGACCGAGCCCGGCCCGGCCGGCTCTCCCGGACACAAGTCCGCAGCCTCGCTTAGGGTGATTGCCGACCACTCCCGCGCCGCAACATTTTTGATTTCAGACGGAGTGCTTCCCTCGAACGAAGGACGAGGCTATGTATTGCGGAAGATTATCCGTCGCGCTATAACCCACGGCCGACATCTCGGACAAACGAAACCGTTCCTGCACGAAATGGTGTTCTCCGTCCGCGATCTTATGCAGGATGCTTATCCGGAACTGAAGGAAACCGTGGAGCGGGTGTCGAAGGTAGTGTTAGCGGAGGAGACTCGGTTTGCGCATACGTTGGGCACGGGCCTGGAGAGGCTTGAGCAAGACCTTGGGGAAGCGCGCGGGGCATGCGACAACGTCACCACCTTGCTCACCGAGCCAGAAAAAATCCTGCCACCTAGTGGGCTTGACTTTGCGAGAGAGGACTTAGATCGCGATCGGGAAATGCTGTCAAAAGAGGCCGCGCTCGGCCCCGTTTATAACGGCGCGAAAGCGTTCAAGCTCTATGACACGTTTGGTCTTCCCCTCGACTTCATCATTGATGCGTGTCGCGATCGGGGCTTACGGTTTGATCAAGAGGGATTTGATCGGGCGATGGACGAGCAGAAGACTCGCGCACGCGCGTCGTGGAAGGGCGCAGCCAAGCAGACTGCCAATCCCGCGTATCAGCAGCTTCCGAAGTCGCTTTTCGAAGGCTATCGTCAGACTCGCTCCGATGGTTGTGAAGTGCTAGCTATCATTCACAACGGCCAGGGCACGCAGGAACTCAAACCGGGCGACCCGGGGGAAGTCATCCTCGATCACACACCGTTCTACTCCGACTCCGGCGGACAAGTCGGTGACAAGGGATGGTTTTATTCGGACGACCACAACACCGTCGTCGCTGAAGTAACGGGATGCTATTCGCCGATTCAGGGCGTGCGGGCACATCAGGTTGTTGCGAAGCAGGCGATCCGCGTCGGCGACAAAGTGGATGCGGTGGTGAATGCTGACATTCGTCAGTCCACCATGCGAAATCATACGGCCACCCATTTGCTTCATGCTGGACTGCGTGAGGTGTTGGGGAAGCATGTGAAGCAGGCGGGGTCGCTGGTGGCGCCGAATCATTTGCGCTTTGATTTTACGCATTTCACGGCGGTTGCAGACGAAGAGTTGCAGGATATTGAAGACATCATTAACAAAGAAGTGCTGCGCAACCAGATTGTTGAGACTATAACTGACGTCCCTCTCGACGAGGCTATCACTCAGTATCACGCCATGGCGCTGTTCGGGGAAAAATACGGCGACAAGGTGCGCGTGGTTCGCATTGGTGATTTTTCGACGGAGCTTTGCGGCGGGACGCATACGGGCGCGACCGGTGAGATTGGGCTGATCAAAATTCTGAAGGAAGGCAGTGTGTCCTCAGGCGTGCGGCGCGTCGAGGCCGTAACCGGCAAGGGATCGCTAGCGCACTTCCGCAAAGATCATGAACTAGAAAAAGTGGTGTCGGCATTCGTTTCGCCCATCTTTGCGCAAAAAACGCGCAAAGATGGGGCACCCTCATCGGAAGAGGACTCGGTATCTCCCGCTGATGCTCTCCGGCTCGAACTCGAAAGAAAAGATTCCGAGATCAAGCGCCTCGGGCGCGAACTGGAGCAGGTCAGGATGAAATCGGCGTCGGCTTCGATCGGCACCGCGAACATTGGCGATAAAGTTAAAGAGGTGAAAGGCGTAAAGGTTCTTGCGCACCGCGTGGATAATTTGGAGCGGGCGCAGCTGCGGACACTGGTCGATCAGTTGCGCGACAAGATTGGATCGGGGGTGGTTGTGCTGGGGTCGGCTTCGAACGGCGACGTGTCGCTGATCGTGGGCGTGACCAAAGATTTGACCAGCCGGATTCAAGCCGGCCAGGTGATTGGTCCGGTGGCGCAGAAAGTTGGCGGAAAAGGTGGGGGGCGTCCCGATCTGGCCGAGGCCGGCGGAAAAGACGCCGCAGCGCTCGATGCCGCTCTGGCGGAGGTGTATACGGTCGTGGAAACGCTCTTGGGGTCTTAGCTTTCAGCCGTCGGCAGGTACACATGGAAGATCGCATCCGCTTCGTCGAACACCGGGGCAAACAAATCCTGCTGGCGGACTTGTCTCACTGCCTGCCGCGAGAAGTCGAGAAGATCGCCCTGCTGGTCCCGTCTTATGTGACCAGCGAACCGCATGGCTCCGTGCTGTTGCTTGCCGACTTCACCGGGGCGGTGTTTGATCGCATCGCGATCGAACGCCTGAAGGAGAGCGCGGTTTTCGATCGGCCGCACCTCAAGCGTTCGGCATGGGTCGGAAACGAGAAATTGCCCAAGGTGTTTTACGAACACATCAAGAATTTCTCCCAGCGCGATCTGCCTGCCTTTGCGACCCGCGAAGAAGCGATGGACTGGCTGGTGAGCAACGAAGAGCTGCAGTCATCGGATCGCACACTGGGGGACCTGCCTAAGCGCCGCCCTCCTCCATCCTCAGGCACGTGAGAGAGAATCCCCGTGGCTACTGCAGAATAGAAATTCAGGTGGAACAACGGGCTCGCGATCGTCTCGCCATCAGCTTCTCCACTTCAGCGTGACCGGCCCGCTCATCGGATGCTTCATCTCATTGCCGGTGCGTTTGGCCTCGAGATGAGCGGCCTTCAATTGAAAATACCATTTCGCGGGCCGGTCCGCATCGTCGATCAGCATGAGATGCGGATTGTGTTTCAGGCCCTCGGACTGCAGTTCCATGGTGCGGCGATCTTGCTCAACGAATTTCGCGAAGACAAACTTCAGCAACTCCGTGCCAAAAGGCAGCCAGCGAAAAATGTTCCACGCTGCGACGACGTCGATGCGGCAATGATTGCGGGTAATCGGCGTTACTGTGGTTAGCGAGGAAAACCAATACTTCCCCGCTCGGATTGTTTCTCTGCGCAGGTTGGGCAACACGAAGTCAATCGTCGTGGTGATGGAATCGGCGGCGGCATAGAGCCGCAGAAGTTTGTAGGGCGCGGAGTTTGAACTGGGTGTGTGTGCGCTCATGCGGAAGCCGTTGGGAATTGGCTCAAAGTTTTTCTGTTTTTCGTGAATGCTATGGCGGCCGCGCCACCACCATGCTTGATGGACGAAGGGTCCGTGCGCGGGATCCATGAGTCCTATAATGCCGTGATCGATGCTGACCGGCATTTCCGCCGTGAGATAGGCGAGGTTGTACTTGTCTTTTAATGTTTCCCCGGATTTCTCAATCCCATATTTGTCGATCCGGGGCGCGGGCTCGGGAGCTTGGTCGCGCTTGCTGAATCCCGCACCTTGAGCGCCGGGGTCGGGAACGTAGACCCAAACGAAACCATCCTGCTCTTCGCAGGGATAGCTGCCGGCGTAGATGCGGTCGACTTTCAGACTTTGATCCACGGTGAGGGAGGGGATGAGCTGGCACTGGCCGTTGTGCGCGTCAAACTTCCAGCCGTGGTAGCAGCATTCGACAATTTCCCCGTCAAACTGACCGTCGCTGAGCGGCATGCCACGGTGCGGACACGCGTCCCGCAGCGCGAAGGGACGGCCAGCGCGATCACGCCCAATGACCAATGGAATTTCAAGCAGCATGGCTTTATGAAGCTGATTGCGGAGCGCGCGGTTCGCCGGCAGAGCTCGATACCAGAAGCCGGTGAGCATCAGTGAGTCGGGCGCCTGGCGCTGGGGTGAATCGAATTCGGCCATGGGAAATTATCGATTTCTTGATCGTTGATTGAACCCAATATGCTAGCATTCGCAGGACTTTCCGGCGCACAGCCAGGGCGCGGAGGAATCTCAAATGGAATTTCTCGGCCATTTCCGCAGGCTCACGCCCCTGCAGCGAAACACGTTCACCGCCTGTTTTCTGGGCTGGTCGCTGGACGCTTTTGACTTCTTCATTCTGACATTCTGCGTGAGCGCAATCGCAAGCCAGTTCCAGACCAAGATTTCGGCGGTCGCGGAAGCGATTTTCATCACCCTGGCTTTTCGTCCGGTCGGCGCATTTTTGTTCGGACTGATGGCCGACCGCTTCGGGCGGCGTCCTACGCTGATGGTCGATATCATTGCCTACTCGGTGTTTGAGCTGGCGTCAGCCTTCGCTCCTTCCTTAAAAGTTTTCCTGATCACGCGGGCGTTGTTCGGAATCGCGATGGGAGGCGAATGGGGCGTCGGTGCGGCGTTGGCCTTCGAAACGCTGCCCGCAGAAGGGCGGGGATTCTTTTCCGGGTTGTTGCAGGAAGGCTATGCCGTGGGCTATTTGATGGCGGCTCTGGTCTATGGGACGGCGTTCCGTTTTGTCGGCTGGCGCGGAATGTTCGTGATCGGCGCCCTGCCTGCGTTTCTGGTCATATACATTCGCACAAAAGTGGATGAGTCCCCGGCGTGGGTGCAGGGTCAGGTATCGAGAAACGCGAAGAGACGGTTGCACAAGGACATTTTGACGTATCTAGGCACTTTTGCTCTGCTTGTCGCACTAATGTTTGCCTTTAATTCCTTTAGCCACGGCACCCAGGATCTGTATCCGACATTTCTCACCAAGGGGCATCACTTCGAGCCGAAGACGGTAATGTTCATCACGGTTGTGGCTAATATAGGGGCGCTGCTGGGCGGGGTTCTGTTCGGAACATGGTCCGAGCGTATTGGCCGGCGCCGCGCCATTGTGATAGCCGCGCTTCTCGCGATTCCCGTGATTCCCCTGTGGGCTTACTCGCATACCGTCCCCATGCTTGCTCTGGGCGGTTTTCTGATGCAGTTCATGGTGCAGGGCGCGTGGGGAGTGATTCCCGCGCATTTGAATGAACTTTCGCCCTCGGCGGTCCGAGGAACGTTTCCCGGATTCGCTTATCAGCTGGGTAATCTGCTTTCGTCGCGCAACGTGGTGATTCAGGCAAAGCTGGCAGAAAACCGCTATCGCGGCATGTATCCGCCAGTTCTGGCCT
>DATNKA010001153.1:0-10884 GCA_035603655.1 Candidatus Acidiferrales bacterium
CGGCGCGCGTCCTGATCGAAGCCACGGTGAAGGATTCTGCTGACCACTCGGAAACTCGCGGTGAACCGATTACGGTCTGCGAATCGCCGCTGCTCATCACGGCCATTCCTGAGGGCGGCACACTGGTTCCCAATCTCGAGAATCAGGTTTTCATCCTGACCTCCTATCCTGACGGGACGCCGGCGAGCGCCGCGCTGAAGGTGCATGCGGAAGGCATATCGGATCAGAGCGCGAACTCAGATGAGGGCGGAGTGGCCATTGTTCGGATCAAGCCTCGCGCCGGAATCGAGTCTCTCGAACTTGAAGCAACCGACAGGGAAGGGAACCATACGTCGAGCAAGGTTCAATTGCAGGCGCGAGAAGGCGAGGATCAAATTCTTTTGCGGACGGAACGGGCCGTCTATCGCGCCGGAGAGAGCATCGTGCTCAGCGTATTCTCTAGCAAACAACGCGGCACGGCTTATATTGACATCGTTAAAGAAGGGCAGACCGTTCTAACGCGCGATCTCGACATCGTAGATGGACACGCTGAACTTTCTCTTGCGGCGACGCCCGAACTCGCGGGAACGGTGGACTTCAACGCTTATCTCTTCGGCCGCGACGCCCGGCCCGTAGGCGATCATCGGCTGGTCTTCGTGCAGCCGGCGGATGAACTCAAGATTGAAGCAGCGACGGATTCCACGGTTTACAAGCCGGGCGGAGAAGCCCGCATCCGTTTTCGCGTTACTAACGCCCGCGGTGAAGGTGTGCATGCGGCTCTCGGCGTGCAAGTAGTGGATGAGGCGGTCTTTGCGCTCGCGGAAAAACAGCCTGGTTTCGCCAAGGTCTTCTTTTATCTGGAACAGGAAGTGATGAAGCCGCGCTACGAGATCCATTCCATCGGTATGCCGGAGGTTGTCGAGCCAGTCGAGCATTCAAAGCTCGAACAACGGGACCGCGCGGCGCGAGCACTGTTCTCCGCCACTGAAATGGTGGACACGAACAAGCTTGAGACGGAATTCGGCCGGCCCGTGCCCATGACGAAATATCCGCAGTACGCTGGCCGCTACCAGGCCCGCTTTGTGGCGCAGATCACTCGATTGGCCGGGCAACTGAGCGATGCGTACAAGCAGAATTCGCAAGGAGGCGATCTGACTAAAGTTTTCGAGAAGCTGAAAAGCTCCGATGGGCACGACGTTCGCGACGCATGGGGATCCGGCCTTCGCATCGAACCGGTTGGCTGGTATCAGAATAAAACGCACTACGTCGTGCGCAGTGCGGGTGCGGATCGGCAGTTCAATACCGGCGATGATATGGTCGCCTATCTCCAGGTCGGGAATAAGAGCATCATCGGCGGTACCAGGCGGGGCTCGTCCTACAGTTCCATCCATCTCAATATCGAGCACGACCGGGGACCATTCAACGGGCTGGCTCAGATCGCTGGAACCGTTACCGACCCCACGGGTGCGTCAATAACAGCCGCCAGTGTAAGAGTGCGCGCAGCCTCCTCGGGGAAATCGCGTACGGCGAAAACCAATGCTGCCGGCCAATTCGATCTGTCGGGCTTGCCTGCGGGGGATTACACAGTTGAGGTGTCTTGCGCTGGATTTAGAGCTGTTGCGCGGAAAGTTACGATTCACGCGCGTGACCGCGCCGTGCTCTCGGCGAATCTTACACTAGGATCGAGCTCGCAGACAGTGGAAGTGTCAGGCGCAAGTGCGGTCGTCCAAACTGAGATGGCTGGAATTGCCGGCCGCGTAGTCGCTGGTGTTGCCGGCGGTGTCGGCAGCGGCGCCTTTGGTGTCCAGAAAGCACTCCCGCTCAACGGCCGTAACGCCGTGGACATGGTGGCGCCGATGCCGCCTCAGGCCGCTCCCCAAAACAGTGCAACACTCGCCAAAGAGCAGGGAGAAGATTCCGCATCTCCAGCCGCCCATGTGCGCTCCTTCTTTCCTGAAGCTCTCTACATCAATCCGGAAATCATCACCGACCGGGACGGCGTCGCCAGCATTACCATTCCGATTGCAGACTCCATCACAACCTGGCGGATGGCGATGCTCGCTTCCAGCATGCACGGTGCTCTGGGCAGCGCCACTTCGAGTTTGAAAGTCTTTCAGGATTTCTTCGTCGATCTCGATTTGCCAGTCACGCTCACTCAGGGCGATAGAGTCTCCATCCCCGTAGCCATATACAACTATTCGCGCGAGCGCGGAGACGTCAGCTTGAAGCTGCAACCGGACGACTGGTTTTCGCTGGTAGAGGATGTTGGGGAGAAATCAGTCGCCGTCGATTCCGCGCACGTCGGCGGATCGCAGTTCGCGCTGGAAGCCAAACGCATCGGAAAATTCAAGCTGACACTTTCCGCCCGAATGAAAGGCGGGGTCGACCGTGCGGACATCGTGGTGCGTGAGATTGAAGTGATTCCTAACGGCCGCGAACAAAATCTGGTTTTCAACGGACGATTGGAAAATACTGTGCAGCAGGAATTGCACTTCCCGTCGACTTCTATACCCGACGCCACTAAGATCTTTGTCAGGCTTTATCCCGGCCCGCTGAGCCAGGTCATCGAAGGGATGGACAGCATTCTTCAGATGCCGGGCGGCTGCTTTGAGCAGACCTCATCGAGTACTTATCCCAACGTTCTTGCGCTCGATTACATGAAGCGGATGAAAAAGCTGACTCCCGAAGTTCACGCGAAGGCCGAGGGATACATCGCCAACGGGTATCAGCGGCTACTCACTTTTGAGGTCCCGGGTGGCGGCTTCTCGTGGTTCGGCAGCGCGCCAGCCAATAAAATTTTGACGTCTTACGGGCTCATGGAGTTCAGCGATATGTCGAAAGTCTCGGACGTGGATCCGAAACTCATCTCGCGAACCCAGGAATGGCTTGCCGCACAGCAACAAGGCGATGGCAGTTGGAAGCCCGACGCTTCATTCATCAACGAGGGCGCGACAGACCGTTACAACCACGACCTCCTGCGCATCACGGCCTACATTGCATGGTCGCTGGAGAATACCGGCTACCAGGGAAAGGCAGTGGAGAAGGCCAAACAGTTTATTGAAGGCCACATGAGCGGCAAGGTGGATGTCTACACGCTCGCGGTGGTCGCTAACTTTGCCGCGGACTATGGTACCGCCGATCACGGGAAGGACCGCGAGTTTACCCGCCAGGCAATGCAACTCCTGCTCGATGCGCACACGGAAAAAGGTGAGCAGGCATGGTGGAGTGCGGAGGAAACCGGCGTGTATGCAACTGGCACAAGCGCCAGCGTGGAGACCACTGGACTCGCGGTGCAGGCGCTGCTCAAGTGGGGAGAAGCGTCCGGAACCGCGCGCAAGGCGATGAACTACATCGCTGCAAAGAAGGACGCGTCCGGCGCCTGGGGCACAACCCAAGCCACAATCATGGCGCTGCGGGCACTGCTTCTCGCCACCGAAAAAGGATCGGCGGACGTTCGTGGAACGCTCGAGGTTTTGCTCAATGGTAAACCCGTTCAGAAACTCACGCTTACTCCCGATAACAACGATCTGCTGCACCAGTTCGTGCTTAAGGATATCGATTCTAAAATTGTCAAAGCGGAAAGCGAAGAATCAAGGAGCCACGAAGCCAAGACCGAAGAATCAAAGACCGAAGAAGCCAAGATCATCGAAAAGCCGGGTCGCGCAACTTCCGTTGAAATCCGGTTCGACGGTAAGGGGGGACTGGCCTATCAAATTGTTGGAAACTACTTCATTCCGTGGGACGAGAAGGCCGCGAACGAGGCGCTCTCCATTGAGGTTGCTTATGATCGCGCGCATCTTTCACAGGACGATATTGCCACGGCCACGGCGAACGTCAAGAATAATCTGCCCAAGGCTGCCAATATGGTGATGGTGGACCTCGGCATTCCTCCGGGATTCGATCTGCTCAGCGAAGACTTGCAGGCGTATGTCGAAAAGAGTGCGTCACAAAAAAGTGGCCGCCTGGAGAAGTTCAGTCAGACGGCGACACAAGCCATCCTCTACTTCAACTCCATTGCTCCCGGTGAGACGGTCAGGTTGCGCTTTCGCCTGCGTGCCAAATATCCCATCCGCGCCCGCACCTTCAAGTCACGAGTCTACGAATATTATGATCCCGATGTGAGTTCAATCGCGCGGCCGGTGCAGTTGGAAGTTCGCGCACGGTAGCGAAAACTGATTAGGCTCGCGCCTCGGGGACCGTCTTGAAACGCCAGCAAAGTTATTTCAAGTTAACCGATTCTTTCAAGGGCAGGTTTTGCGACGAGCCGCCTACCAGAAATGTATAGTCGCCGGGAACCAGTTGCCAGGCATCGCGGTCAACGTTAAAGATGGAGAGGTATTCCGGGTCGACCTCAATCGCCACCTCTTTACTTTCTCCCGCATCCAGTTTGACCTTGCTCCAGCCCACCAGCCGTTTTGGCGGTTCGCCGGCACTTTCCGGGAGCGCGGCGTAAACCTCGGCTATCTCTGCCCCAGCTCGATTGCCGGTATTGGTTACCTTGAAACTCAGGCGCACAGTCTTTCCCGGCGCCACTTTAAAATCTGAATAGTTGTAAGTGGTGTAGGACAGACCGTAGCCGAAGGGGAACAAAACTTCTTTGTGCTCCGCATCATACCACTTGTATCCGACCTTCAAGCCTTCGTCATACGTTATCTGGAATGCGGGCAGACCCGCAGCGATTTTCTTCCAAGCGTCGGGCTCGTCATTTGTCGTTGAAGCGGGAGGAGGTTTAACGATGCTGGGATGCGGGAGATCCGCCTCAGTCTTGGGAAAAGTGATGGGCAATTTCGCGCTCGGGTTCACCTCTCCGAAAATCACACGCGCCAGCGCCTCCGCGCCCCGACTGCCTCCGTACCAGGCTTCAAGGATAGTGCTCACGTGTTCGGCCCATGGCATCGTCACCGGGCTACCGGTCTCGAGCACCACAACCGTGTGCGGATTTGCGGCTGCGACTCGAGCGATCAAATCGTCCTGGCGTTCGGGAAGCGACAGACTGTCGAGATCCATTCCTTCGCTCTCCCACTGGTGGGCGAACACGATAGCGATGTCCGCCTGTCTGGCCAAGGCCGCCGCGGAGGCTGGGTCGGTACCGGGGTCGTATTGAACCTTCGCGTGAGGAGCGCTGGCCCGAATGGCTCTGAGGGGAGAAGTCGGAAACCATATGTGAGCCTGCCACGTGGTGTTACCCTTCCCCGGAGGCATGATGGCGTTTCCACCCGGGGGATCGACCTGGGCGGATCCACCACCGGAGATCATCCCCACGTCGGCGTGCGCCCCGATTACTGCAATACTGCCAGCGTTGGACGCATCGAGTGGGAGTAGCGAGTGTTCGTTTCGGAGCAGCACAATACTCTGCTCCTCAATTTTCTGCGCGACCTCGAAACCACCTTGCACGTCCACCACGCTCTTCACTGGAGGATCATCGATTACGCCGGCGGCAAACATCGATCGCAGGATGCGGTGAACATGGTCGTCAAGCTCGGACACAGGAACCTGGCCTGCTTCCACGGCTTTCTTCATGGCGTCGGCATAAAAAATCTCGGCAGGTTCTTCGTGATCCAATCCGGCTGCGGACGCCTTGGCTGTGCTGTGTGGGCCTTGCCAGTCCGACAAAACGAACCCTTTGAAGTTCCAATCTTTCTTCAATACGTCGGTCAGTAGATACTTGTTTTCGCAGGCAAAATCACCGTTCACACGGTTGTAGGAACACATCACGGCGGCAGCATTTGACTCGCGCAGTCCAATCTCGAAGGCCAGCAGGTCGCTCTCTCGCATCGAGCGCCTATCGATGTTGACATTGACCGCGTTGCGTCCGCTCTCCTGATCGTTCATTGCGTAGTGCTTGATGTCGCCGATCACGTGCTGCGCTTGCTCTCCCTTCATCACCTGGCCGACCATCTTTCCCGCTAAAAAAGGATCTTCGCCCATGTATTCGAAAGTGCGTCCGTCGCGAGGCTCGCGGGTGAGGTTGACGCCCCCGCCCAGAGACATGTTGTATCCCTGAGCCCGTAATTCGCGGGCGATCAGCGCGCCATATTCATAGGCGGCATCCAGATCCCAACTTGCGGCGCCGGCGAGATTGTCGGGCAAGGCCGTGGAATATCGGCCATTCTCTCCACTCATTCTCACGCCATAGGCAGCGTCCGATATCTGGATTGCTGGGATGCCCAAACGAGGAATCGGCACAACGTATCCTGCACCGCCATTGGATTTCACAGACAGCGGACTCATCGGGCCGAGGCCTTTCATGCCCGTCCCATGCAAAAGGGAAATCTTTTCATCGAGCGTCATTTCCTTCACGACAAGAGCTGCTCGCTCGTCAGGAGAAAGGGCGCGATTCATCCACGCTCTTGCTGGCTTGTGTTCCCCTGCCTGTGCCCAGACCGGCGACAGCGCAACACTGAAAACCACGATGCTGAATTGCAGGTTTGTGAGGAACGTGCGTCGAGGCAGGATCATCATTCTCCTTTGGGTATTCCAGTTGTATTCAGCTCGCTCGAGCCAACGAGGCGGGCTGCTCGTCCAGCCAAAGAAAAGTAACACAAAAACGTTAATGTAGGGGGTTAGATAGTCAATCAGGCGGAGGGTGGAGGTGGTTCAGGCCAGCGTTGTATTTCCCAATGCCGGTGCGAGGGCAGAGTAGTCTGAGATGCGTTTCTCGAACGGGTCGCGGCCTCTTACTGCTGTTGAGCGTCAATCAATTGCGTTTGCTCGGTCTCTTCGAGGAATTGGGACCACTCTTCGTCCGCCGCAAACTCTTCGTCGGGTGGAAGCACGGCTTGGGAAGGCGTCACTCGAACTCGAACCTGGAGCTGGGTGCCGGCTTTTCCCTTCATCATGCCCATCGTAGGCGGAACGTCGGCGTAATCGCGGCCGATTGCGGTGCGAATGTGTTTCTCCCCGGCGAGGCGATTAATTGTGGGATCGAAACCGATCCAGCCGATGCCTGGGAGCAGGGCTTCCACCCACGCATGGGTCGCGCCATCCGCCGCAGGGTGCGCATTCTCGCTGCTATGGCAAAGGTATCCACTCACGTAACGACAGGGAATTCCGGCGTTGCGAACCAGTGCGATCATGATATGAGCAAAGTCCTGACATACACCTTGCCGTGACCGCAGCGCATCCTCGATCGGAGAATTTACCGCGGTGCTTTTCTTTACATAGCGAAAACTCTGATGCACGCCGGAGACAATATCCCGGAGGAATGCCAGAGGGCTTCGTGCTTTCCTTTCATTCACTCCAATCTCTATTGCCAACTCTTCAAGATCCGGGGATGAGCGGGCAAAATGGCTTGGCATCAGCATGTCCCAGTAATCGTTTTTCTCGACCAGCTGTTCCAAGTCCTTCCATGATTCATACCCCATGAGCTCTGGAACCGAGGGCTGAGCGTCGATATTTACCAGGGCGTCAGAAATGATGGTGAGTTGGCCATGACGGGAAGGCAAGTCGAAGTGGTGCACAAGATTGCCGTAGGAATCGGTATAACCAAAAATCCTGGCGCGGGGATTTACCGATAGCTGAAAGACAAAACAGCGCTGGTTGCCCTCGCTTCTGGGGTGCATGCGAACCTCCATCATGCTCTGCCAGACGAGATGGCTGTAGCGATAGCGCGTAAAATGGCGAATGGCGTAGAACATTAAGTCAGGAAAGCAACCTCGATCGGATATTCGATATAAACCTCGTGAACCGCGGCATGCAGCTCCCGGCATTGCTCGATAATTCCCGCCAGATATTTGTGCAATCCGGCAATGATTTCTCCAACCTGTACGTAGGCAACCTTCGATCGTAAACGCCCCATCAATCGTTCGATCTTTTCGGTCCTGCGGCTCAAGGAGAGATCGCTGATTGAAGTTAAAGCCTCGTGCATCCGGTCAAGCGAATAGCGGACCGAATAAGGAAACTCGGGCTTAAGCAGGAGAAAATTCGCTATCCGCTCCGGCTTGAGTTCGGCAGTGCATGCCTTGCAATAAGCTTCAAACGCGGCACAACTGCTTAACAGGCCGACCCAATCCAGATCATCAGCATGCTTGTCGACGACAAAGTAAGCGTCAAGCAGGACACAAAGATTGCAGGCTCTCTCTATATATTTGCCGAGCTGGATAAAATGCCAGGCCTCGTCGTGATTCATAGTGGAGGCGGCAATTCCGTTAAACCTGTACGAGCCTTCCCGAACCAAGCTGACCACTTGCATGGCACCGGCATCGTCGTCGGGCTTCAGCTCAAAGCCATTCACGTCGTGGAAAAGACGATTCAAGTGCTCCCACATCTCCGAACTAATCTCCTCGCGAACTTGGCGGGCATTTTCGCGGGCTCCGCCGATACACTTCACGATCGAAAAAGCGCCTTCCGGATCCGCCACCAACAGAAATAGAGCGCGCTGCGGGTCAACGTTGCTGGACGCCGCACCAGGAGCCAGCGAGGAAACGGCGCGGAACCAACGCTCTTCCGTCGAAAACTTCGCTGGATTCAGGATCAGTCCGTAAGTTGCCTTCAGTACCCGCGAGGCATTATCCGCCCTCTCAAAATAGCGGCTCATCCAGTAGAGACTGTCAGCCACGCGGGAAAGCATTTCGTCACCCAATCCTTTGAAGTCTTAGTTCTGCAGGACCCACGTGTCTTTCGAGCCCCCGCCTTGCGACGAATTCACTACCAGTGAGCCTTTTCGCAATGCCACTCGCGTAAGGCCCCCAGGAACAATGGTGATTTGCTCGCCATAGAGAACGTAGGGACGAAGATCTACGTGACGGGGTTCGATCATTCCGTCCACGAAACAGGGCGCGGTAGAAAGGTTGATGGTCGGTTGCGCGATGTAGTTTCGCGGCTGTGCGTAAATCTTTTGCCGAAATTCCGAGCGCTCTTGTTCGGTGCTGTGCGGGCCAATCAGCATGCCGTAGCCACCCGACTCGCCCACCGCCTTCACAACGTACTGGTCCAGCCTCTGGCAGACGTGGTCACGTTGTCCCGGATCAGACATCAGCAGAGTTTCAACGCCTTCCAGAATCGGATCTTGATCGAGATAGTAGCGAATGATCTTGGGCACATAGGCATAGATAGCCTTGTCGTCGGCCACTCCGGTTCCAAGCGCGTTTGCGAAGGCCACGTTGCCGGCGCGATAAGCGTTGAAGAGTCCCACGGCACCGAGCGCTGAACCGCTTTCAAAGACCAGGGGATCGAGATAGTCGTCGTCGATTCGCCGATAGATCACATCCACGCGCTGCAAGCCGAACGTGGTTCGCATGTAGACCACATTATCGTGCACCACCAGGTCGCGGCCCTCGACGAGTTCGATGCCCATCTGCCGTGCCAGGTAGGTGTGTTCAAAGTAAGCGGAGTTGTACGCGCCGGGCGTCAATAAGACAACGGTAGGCTCGGAACGGCCTTCGGGAGCGAGAGACCGCAGGGTCGAGAGCAGGGCCTGGCTGTATTGCTCAATCGGACGCACACGACATCTTTGAAACAGTCCGGGGAATATCTGCTTCATCACGCGGCGGCTGGTCAGCATGTAAGAGACCCCGCTGGGAACGCGAAGATTGTCCTCCAGAACTATAAAGTTTCCTTCCGGATTTCGAATCAGATCGGTTCCGACAACGGTGATGTACACGTCGCGGGGAACTTTGATGCCGCGCATTTCGCGGCGATAATGCTTGCAGGTGTAAATAATGCTGCCGGGTACAACGCCATCTTCGATGATTTTGCCGTCGTGGTAGACGTCGTTGAGGAAGAGATTCAGCGCGGTGATCCGTTGAGTCAGCCCGCGCTCGATCTTTTCCCATTCCGCCGCGGTGATAATCCTGGGCAGCAGATCGTGAGGAAAAATCCGCTCCGTGCCTTTGTCGCTACCGTAAACCGTGAATGTAATTCCCTGGTTGAAGAACGACTGGTCAGCTTCGTGTTTACTGCGCCGTAACTCGTCGGGGCCGAGGTTCAAAAGCAAATTGTGAAGAGGGCGATACTGTTTTCGGGGATGCTGCTGGGAACTGAACATCTCATCGTAAGCGCCGTTGAGTTCGTACCGTTGGAGGGCCTCGGCACCGCCGCGATCGGACGTATCCGTTTCAATAATCATGTTTGCCGGGCCTGATTCCCCGCCAGAATAGCGCATCGGACGGCGAATCCATGATCGCGAAAAGCGATTCGCGTCATTGAAGAAACAGCGCGGATCGTCGCATGGTCCTAGCCGCCGGAGCGCGCGACTTCTCTGACGCTCTCCGCCGGGTTTTCGTTGCCTGAAGGCTGGAATTCAATATCGGGCAACTGTTCCACGGCGCGCCGAAGCGACTGCTCCCAGCTCGAATGGATCAGGTTCAGGTCCCTGTCTCCAGCCGAAACGCGGCGGTATCGGGTAATTTTCAGGCTATCTTTTTTATATAACAGCAGATCGAAGGGAGGTCCAACGGTTACGTTGGAACGCATCGTGGCGTCCAGCGAGAGTAGAGCATATTTCGCTGCCACCTCGAGCGAGGTAGTGGCCTGGATGCCGCGGTCGAGAATGGGCCGGCCGTATTTGCACTCGCCTAGTTGCAAGTACAAGGAATCTTCCGTGGCCGCCAGCGGATTCCCCTGGGGATAAATCAAGTACAGGTTTGGCTCTTGTCCCCGAACCTGGCCGCCTAACAGCAGGTGAACATTGAAGCTGAAAGAATCGCGCTCGAGAGAGGCGCGGTCGATGTCGGAGATTCTGCGCACGCAGTCGCCCACGATGCGGGCGGCATCGTAGAGCGAATTGGCTTGAGCCAGACCTCGGCCGGAATCGAAATCATCTCCCAGCAAAGTAATAACGGACTGGCTGATGGAGAGGCTGCCGCTGGTCAAAATTACGAAAACCCGCTCGCCGGGCTGAACGAAGCGATACATTTTTCGACAAACGTTAACCTGATCAAAACCGGCGTTGGTCCTGGAATCGGA
>DATNKA010001154.1:0-3527 GCA_035603655.1 Candidatus Acidiferrales bacterium
CGAAGCCGCCACTCGCGGTTCGTTTTCGCTTTCCTCGGGCGGTTCGCGCGAACAGGAAACCGACTGGCTGCTCGATGGCAACGATAACAACCAACTGGATGAGGGCGGAATTGCGATTTTTTCCGAGATCGACGACATCCAGGAATTCAAGGTACTGACCTACAACTACTCGGCCGAATACGGTGAGCGCGCCGGCCCCACGGTATTGGTGACCACGAAATCTGGATCAAACCAGTGGCACGGTTCTCTGTTTGAGTTCTTCCGCAATACCAAGCTTGATGCCACTCGCTTTTTCTTTACGTCCAAGCAACAATTCAATTTGAATCAGTTTGGAGGTTCGCTGGGCGGGCCCATCAAGCGGGACAAAACATTTTTCTTTCTCGATTATCAGGCCAAAATGCAGCGTGAGGGGGTGCCTTTTACTGGCTTCGTTCCTACGACTGGAATGACGACGCCCTTCGACGCCGCCGGGGACTACGATTTCAGCAGCGATCCACTCGGCGTTACACCAACGAATCCTTACGCGGGCGGAGCGTCCTTTCTATGTGTACCCGGCACTAAAACACCCGAGCCGGTACTGGCGAACGGATCACAGACTCCCGGCCTGGGCCAGCCCTGCGCCACGATTCCCGGCGCCTTGGTCAATCCGATTGGCGCGAGAGTAGCGCTGCTTTATCCAACGCCCAATGCGAACCCCGCAGGTGGCTTCAACTACGAGAACCAGCCAGTCAGGAAGCTCAACGAGGGGACTTGGGACGTTCGGCTGGACCACAATTTCTCCAGCAAGGATTCCGCGTTCGCCCGCTTCAGCTACGACCAGGCAACGAACTTTGTCCCCGGAGGCTCGCCGACATGGTCGGAAGCCAACGCCTTTGGCAGTAACCAGCACATTGAAAACCACGGGCGGAATGCTGTAATCACCGAAACCCACGTCTTTTCTCCGAACTTGATTAACCAGGCCACCGTCGGCTACAACCGAATTTTCAACCACATTCTCTCGTTTGGCACGGGCACGTGCGAAGCGGCAAAGCTCGGCATCCCGGGGGCGGACCTGGCCAGCTCTTGCGACAGCATTACCGGATATCCCGCCAGCCTGAACCAGGCGTCCCAGGAATGCGTAAGCTGCGGTCTGACTTCGTTCGATATGTCGGCTTACTTTTCTATCGGCGACCGCGGATTCGCGCCCTACCAGGGCGGAACCAACGTCTATTCGCTTTCCGATACGCTCGACGTGGTTCATGGCAAACACGAGATCCGGGCCGGACTGGGGTTTCGCGCCGAGCAAATGAATATTCGAAATAACGCTTTCCAGGACGGCTTCGTTGTAAATGTCGGCTCTGCGACCGGAGACAACATCGCCGACTTACTTCTGGGCAGCATGGGTGTTTTTGCCGCCCACGATCAAACATTTCTGGGAGCAACTACGGGCCGCCGCTGGAAACTGTTTCGACCCTTTGTGCAGGATAACTGGCGGGTCACCCCCAATTTGACCGTGAATCTCGGATTTGCCTGGGCCCTGGCGACGCCGGTAACCGAGGAGGCCAACCGGCAGGCGAATTTCGATGTTGCGAGCCTTAAGTGGTTCGTCCCGAAAAACAGCCCGGGCATAAGCGGCTGCACGGTCTGCGTCCCTACGAATGGGGCTGTGGGTATTCAATTTGACAAAACCGCTCTGGAACCCCGGATCGGATTCGCCTGGAAGCCCATGGGCAGCGAGAAGACGGCTATTCGGGGGGGCTACGGTATCGTCCACGATTCCGCGTGGAACCAGGGTGGACAGGGGTTGTGGCAGAATCCTCCATATTATGCGGAAGTGGATACGGGAGGGCTTTGTGCCACGCCGACTAGCACCGGCTGCGGTCTCTCGAATGGCTTCCTGGTCGCGGCTGGTACGCCTTCTTCCACGCCCGTGGCTGGCGGCGCGGTCTTGAGCTCGCCGGTGAATCCTCTGCTCTATACGGGAACCATCCAGTCTGAGAACCGCAACCTTAAGCAAGGCGTGATTCAGCAATTCAATCTGAACGTCGAGCGCCAGTTGCCGGGAAATGTGGTGCTGACGGTGGGGTACGGAGGTTCCCGCAGTGCGCATATTCTAGTCGGCCAGTTCAACGAAAACCTCAATGATCCCAGCGCCTGCCCGGGCGGTGCAAATTTCACGGCTGGCTACACGCTGGGCTGCGGCTTTGGATTCTTCCCTTACACGGTGAACCAGCCTGGCGGAGGGATCTTTCAAAGTGTTGACATCAATAACAGCATCGGTGCCGCCCGTTATGATTCCTTGCAGGTCAAAGCCGAGACCAAGAGCACGCGGCATGGTCTCTACGCTCTGATCGGCTATACCTATTCCCGCAATTTCGATACCGGGCTGACCGACGGTCTCGGCACGAACCCAGGCGCGCTCTATTACCCGTTGCCGGGCACTGCGAAGCTGGATTGGGGCTTATCTCAGCTGAACCTCAATAACAGTTTTACCGCCAGCGTCCTCTATGACCTGCCTTTCGGCAAAGGCAAGAAGTATGGCAGCAGCTGGAGCGGCGCCACCAACGCTGTCCTTGGGCATTGGCAAGTTAATGTGATCGAACGAGCGACATCCGGATTCCCGCTGTTTGTGGTCGATAGCGGTGGTGGGGCGGGGGTTGATTTCTCCTATAATGGAGACTCTTTTCAGCGCCCGAACTTAGTGGGCGATCCGAACCGAGCCGGCGACGAAGGCGGCAATACAGGCTGCCCGACGCAGATCCACACGCTGCAGAACTGGTTCAACCCTTGCGCTTTCGCGAAGGCCCCAGTCGGCGAACTGGGTACAGCCCCACGCGCTCCAGTGTATGGCCCGCGCTTTGTAAACACGGACTTCTCAGTCATCAAGAATTTCCCTTTCCGCGAAGGCATCAGTTTGCAATTCCGGGCTGAGTTCTTTAATCTGCTTAATCACGCCCAGTTCTTCCTGAACGGTTTCGCCGACACCGGACAGCAGGACATCAATACCCCCTCCAGTTTCGGAGTGGTCAACAATACGGTAAATAATCCACGGCTGATTCAGTTTGCTCTGAGGCTTAATTTCTAAAGCTGTGCTTTGCGATGAGCTGGCGCCCTCTACGGCGGAAGGCGAACGTTCGTCTTCTAAAAATAACTCGCGGGGGAAGGGGTATGTTACTTTGGTGCCCCGCGGCCTGATCCTAATGCGCCGCTGAAATTGGGGGTTACGCCGCGCGCCCGTGCCAAGTATAATGGGTTACAGGACATGTTTACTGATGCTGCGCAACGTTCCCAATTCGCATCTGCCCGAGTGCTGGCTGCACTGCCTGGTGTGCCCTCGGCGCTATCGCGCGAATTTGCCTTCCCGTCTTCGTCCCAGTCTGTTCGGTAGCGACTAACCAATCCTCCCTCTGATTCGCCTCGACCTGCGAGCGTCTGAACAGGGCCGTGCATTCCGGGGTTCCGTTCGCCTACAACTGCTAGCCAGCGATCGACCGCTGCACCCGGAGGATTCCATGACCACGAAAACCATAACTGCGACTGCCGGACCG
>DATNKA010001155.1:0-12312 GCA_035603655.1 Candidatus Acidiferrales bacterium
ATTTCCGCATAGTAAGCCAGGCCGGCGAACTCCGACATGAGCGAAATGCCGGGGCCGGCGGTCGCGGTCATGCTGCGCGCACCTGCCCAGCCGGCGCCGATAACCATGCCAATGGCTGCCAGTTCATCCTCCGCCTGGACGATGGCGAAGGTGGCTTTGCCGTCGGGCCCGATACGATACTCCTTCATATATTCGATCATGGTCTCGACCAGCGAGGACGAGGGCGTGATGGGATACCAGGTGACCACTGTGCATCCGGCAAACATGCAGCCCAGAGCCGCGGCGGAGTTGCCGTCGATGATTATCTTGCCGGCGGTTTTGTCCATGCGCTCGATGTAGAACACGCCGCGCTTCTGCAAATTTGTTTTCGCGTAATCGAATCCGGCCTGAGCCGCGCCAAGATTGAGGTTTGCAGCTTTTACTTTTTTCGCAAATTGTTTGCGGATCGCTTTTTCGACTTCTCCCATTTCGATTTCGAGAAGCTGCGCGACCACGCCAACGTACACCATGTTCTTAACCAGCTTGCGCAGTTTCGCCTCGGGGCAAACCGTGGCTACGATTTTGTCGTAAGGAACCGAATAGAAAACCAAATCGTCGCGGAGTTTATTGAGCGCGAGCGGTTCGTCATAGAGCACGGAAGCGCCCGCTGCAAGCGACATGACGTCATCCTTTGCAGTCTCGGCATTCATCGCGACCAGGAAATCGATTTCCTTCTTGCGGCCGATGTAGCCGTCTTTATTGGCGCGAATCGTATACCAGGTAGGCAGGCCGGCGATGTTCGAGGGGAAAAGATTCTTGCCCGAGATTGGCACCCCCATCTGAAAAATGGCGCGCAACAACACTGTGTTCGAACTCTGCGAGCCAGAGCCGTTCACGGTGGCAACCTGAATGCTCATATCATTGACGATGCGCTTGCGCCCCAATTGCCCGCCTGCTCCTTGAGGCACAACGTCCGTAGTGGCCATCCCAACACCTTCCTTCATGGTTAAGGGGCGGAGTCGTCCGCCCGGAATTCAAATTGAGGGGAACACATAATTATACGGCGAAGGCGGTCCCTGAGCACGGCAAATCGCCCATTTGACCTGGGAGGAATCTGTTTGAGAACGAGAGGAAGTATTACTCCGGACTCAGGACACGGTTTTAAAAAACTGGGCCATGTTGCGGAACTTATTATATCGCGACACGAGTAAATCAGCCGGCGGGATGGTTTTTAGTTCCGACAAATGTTTTTGCAGGCTCACGTCGAGCAGGTTGGCCGCCGCTTCGTAATCCCGGTGAGCTCCGCCCTCAGGTTCGGGAACGATGTCATCGATGCAGCCCAGTTCGCTAAGATCCGTGGCGGTGATGCGCATAGCTTCGGCAGCCAGCTCTTTCTTGGTGGCGTCGCGCCACATGATGGCGGCGCAGCCTTCCGGTGAAATCACCGAATAGATTGAGTTCTCCATCATCAGCACGCGGTCGGCTACGGCGATGGCCAGCGCCCCGCCGCTGCCTCCGACACCGATGACGGTGGCGATGATGGGAACTTCGAGGCTCGCCATTTCACGCAAGTTGTGCGCGATGGCCTCGGCTTGTCCCCGCTCTTCGGCGTGAATTCCGGGATAGGCGCCATCGGTATCGACAAGAGTAAGAATCGGCTTGCGGAATTTCTGCGCGATCTGCATCACGCGCAAGGCTTTGCGATAACCCTCGGGGTGCGGCGTACCAAAGTTGCGATACACGCGCTGCTTCATGTCGCGGCCTTTTTGGGTGCCGACTACGAGAATTTCCTCGCCGTGAAAACGGGCCATTCCGCAAATGATGGCTGCATCGTCGCCGAAAGTGCGGTCGCCGTGAATCTCGCTAAAGTCGGTGAAGAGGCGCTCAATGTAGTCGAGAGTCTGCGGACGCTGGGGATGGCGCGCAAGTTCGGTTTTCTGCCAGGCTGTCTGGGCGCCCTTCATCTCTTCCCTCAACGTGTGAACTCGTTCTTGAAGTTCGGCCAACTGGCGATGGGTTTCAGCGTTCTGGCCAGGCGTAGCCTCGATCAACGCCACTTGACGTTCGATCTCCTCCAACTCCTGCTGCGCGCTGTGGTGTGCTTCCATAGGAATTCAGCTGATCCTTCAAGTCGTTCTTTCAACTCGGCGTGCAACTAGCCGTCCACTCGTCGTCTTCAGCTGATCACGCGCACGCTGCCGCGTCCGCACAATTGTTCGACTCGGGCGATGAAGTTGCGATCCGGCAAAACATTATAGCCCTGCGCTTCCATCACCACCATGAAATCGCCAGCGCGTTCCACGTCAAACAACACGCGCGCCTCGCCTTTGCGCTGCTGGAATAGGGAGTGGAGATCGTCAACCGTCGATTCGCCGGCGGTTTCGAGCGGCACTCGAATGCGGAGAGCGCGCGGCAGAGGGACCTTGGCATCCTCGAGCGGCATAATTTCCGCGGCGGTAATTTTCGGATTCGCACCTTCTTCAATTCTTACTCCCGCCCGCACCAGCACCGGGACTTCAAGCTTCACTTTGTCTTGCAACCGCTTGTAGGCTTCGGGGAAGACGATCATATCGATAGAGCCTGTCATGTCTTCGAGAGTCGCTTGGGCGTAAAAATCTCCGCGCTTGGACTTGAGCACGCGCAAGTTAGCGAGGATGCCTGCGGTCGCGATGGTTTCGTCCTTGCCAGTGGATTTGGTCATCGCACCAATTTCCGCGAGGTTGAGCGCCTGCAGGTCCTGCAGCTTGTCTTTATATTTTTCCAGAGGATGGCCGCTGATAAAGAATCCGAGGATCTCTTTTTCGGCGGCGAGTCGCACCTGTTCATCCCAGTCAGGAATGCCGGGAAGCTTGTCATTGTGCGCGTCTGCATTCTCCTGTTGGAACACTCCGAACAGGCCGTGTTGACCTGATTCCACGTCGCGCTGAGCTTTCTGGGCACGATCCATGGCACGGTCGAGCACAGCCATGAGCTGTGCCCGGCGCCCCAGGGAATCCATTGCGCCGCTCTTGATCAACGACTCCTGAACGCGCTTGTTGAGGAGGCGAAGGTCGACGTTTTCGCAAAATTCGTAAATTGATTTGAAGCGGCCCAGCTTCTTTCTGGCCACCACTATCGATTCAATGGCATTGCCGCCGACGTTCTTGACTGCGGCGAGGCCGAAGCGAATGGCCTCTCCGTGCGGGGTAAAGTTCGCGTCGGAGACGTTGATATCCGGGGCTTCGACGGCGATACCCATCTCGCGGCATTCATTGATGTACTTCACGACGTCATCGGTGCTGCCGGTGACGGAGGTCAACAAAGCAGCCATGAATTCAACCGGATAGTGGGTCTTCAAATAGGCGGTGTGGTAGGCGAGCAGCGCGTAAGCGGCGGAATGGGATTTGTTGAAGCCGTATCCAGCGAACTGGGCCATGAGATCAAAAATCTTTTCGATCTTCTTCGGCGGAAACTTGCGCTGCGCGGCGCCTTCGACGAAACGCTCGCGCTGCTGCGCCATCTCCTCGGCTTTTTTCTTGCCCATGGCGCGCCGCAGCAAGTCGGCTTCGCCGAGGGAGTAGCCGGCAAGACGGTTGGCAATCTGCATCACCTGTTCCTGATACACGATCACACCCAGAGTCTCCTGAAGAATCTCTTTCAGTTCAGGCAGTTCGTACTCGACTTTCTTGCGACCGTGTTTGCGATCGACGAAATCATCGATCATGCCGCCCTGGATGGGACCGGGACGGTAGAGCGCATTCAGGGCCGTAAGATCCTCGATGGAATTGGGCTGGTACTTGCGCAAGACGTCACGCATGCCGTGCGATTCAAACTGGAAGACACCAGAGGTTAGTCCTTTGTAAAAGACTTTTTCATAAGTTTCTGCGTCGTCCAGCGGGACCGTTTCGAGCGTGATCGGTGTGCCGCGCGTCTGCACGATCAGTTTCAAGGCGTCGGTGAGAATTGTCAGGGTGGTCAGGCCCAGGAAGTCCATCTTCAGCAGGCCCATCTTTTCGATGGCTACCATGTCGAAGGCGGTGACAATTTCGTCATTCTTGGTTTTGTGTAGCGGAACCAGTTCAGTGAGAGGCCGAGGCGAGATCACCACGCCCGCAGCGTGAACGCCGGAGTTACGCACCATGCCTTCAAGCTTTCTGGCGGTTTGCATCAACTCGCGAATCTGCCCATCTTTCTCCATGGCCTCGCGTAACTGAGGAGAATCCTCGATGGCCTGATCCAGTGTGATGTTGAGCTGGGTGGGAACCATTTTGGCGATGCGATCGACATCGGCGTAGGGGATGTCCATGGCGCGGCCTACGTCCTTGATCGCTGCCTTCGCGGCCATAGTGCCAAAAGTGATGATCTGAGCCACGTTGTCGCGGCCGTATTTCCGGGTGACGTAATCAATAACTTCGCCGCGGCGGTTCATGCAGAAATCGATATCGATATCCGGCATCGATACGCGCTCGGGATTCAGAAAGCGCTCGAACAGCAACTCGTGCTGAAGAGGATCGATATCGGTGATTCCGAGGGCATAGGAAACCAAGGAACCAGCGGCCGATCCGCGGCCCGGACCGACGGGAATCTCGTGCTCTTTGGCGTAGCGAATAAAGTCCCATACGATGAGGAAATATCCCGGGAACTTCATTTGCTGGATGATGGCGAGTTCGCGCTCAAGGCGTTGTTCGTAGTCTGAGATGGAATGCTTGAGCTTGCCTTGATCGTGTTGCGGACGCAACGCTGCCAGGCGGCGCGCAAAGCCTTCGCGGGAAACATGAACGAAATAGCTGTCGATGGTGTAGCCGGGGGGAACGTCGAATTGCGGGAACGGGGTCGCCACTTTCTCGAGGCGCAGGCTGCAGCGCTCGGCGATATCGAGGGTGCGGGTCAAGACTTCGGGTGAGTCTTTGAAGACGCGATACATTTCGTCGTGATTCTTGACGAAGAATTGAGTGCCTTCGAACTTCATCCGCGCTGTGTCGTGGATAGACTTGCCGGTCTGGATGCATAGCATGACATCCTGCGCGTGGGCATCGTCCTCGCAGAGATAGTGGCTGTCGTTGGTGGCGACCAGTGGGAGGCCGAGGTCTTTTTCGAGCTGGAAAAGGCCAGGATGGATTTTGTGCTCCATCGCGAGCCCCTGATCCTGAATCTCTAGATAAAAATTATCCTTGCCGAAAATATCGCGATAGGTTCCGGCAGCGGTGAGAGCAGCATCGTAGTTCCCTTCCATTAAACGCTCTGCGACTTCGCCTTTCAGGCAGCCCGAGAGGCCGATGAGACCGCGGGAATGCTCGGCGAGAAACTTCTTGCTCACCCTAGGCTTGTAATAGAAGCCGTGCAGGGAGGCTTCCGATGTGATCTTTACCAGATTGCGATAGCCCTCTTCGTTCTGAGCCAGCACGAGCAGATGGTTATAGGTATCGCCTTCGGGCGGAGTGCGCTCGATGTTGTGATCGTCTTTCTTGCAGATGTAAAGTTCGCAGCCGATGATGGGCTTGACGTCATACTTGTGTGCCGCGTTCACGAAGTGCACAGCGCCGAAGATATTTCCGTGGTCGGTCATAGCCACGGCGGGCATGCCAAGTTCTTTAACCCGCTGACAAAGTTTTTCGACGTCGCAGGCGCCGTCCAGCAAGGAATAATCGGTATGGAGGTGCAGGTGGACGAATTGGGACATAGGAGTCAAAGTCATTTTGCGATTGGCGTCATTCTAACGGGAAATGCGTACGCCGAAGCGGTGCGTTATCCACAGATCGTAGATCAGGAGTGGAAAAACCAGAGCGTCCTACAGGCCTTGATTCGAGGCGGGCAGACGAAAATCCACACCACGCGCGTCGTTCGCTTTGATCGTCGCCGCAAGATCGAGTTGCGAGAGTGGAATCTTCTCGGTGCGCTGCGGAGAAAAATTCCATAGCGTCTGGCCTACAATCGCGTAGTTCTGGACTTCCTGTTGGTGTTGATCGCGAAAAACCAGCACGGTGGCGGGAGCGGGGTTCGTGCGTTCGGGCTGATGCGAGGGAGGGTCTGATCTCGCGTAGACATCCGGATCGCCCTGATCGCGCATTCTTTGCTCATCGAGGCTTTGGGCGTTCATCTCGTTGGCGAGGCCGATCTGGTCTTGCTGGTCCTGATCATAGGACGAATCGGAATTCCACCACCAGTAAGGATCATATCCGTAACCCCATCCACAGCCGAATCCGAAGCAGTTATTTCTGAATTCTCGGGAGCGGATTCGCAGATTGCGAGAACGATTAAAGTTCCGGGAATTCAGGCCGCGGGACAAAAACTGAGAACGGGATGCGCCCCGGGCGAATGACCCACGCGCGAATGACCCACGCGCGGATGATCCACGCGTGAATGATCCACGTGAGAACGAGCGGGGAGCAAAGGATGAAGCAGAGTGCGCTCCAGCAAAGGAGTGCCCTCCGGCGGAACGGCCACCAAAACTGCCACCACCTGAAAATCCGCCATGGCCCCCGACTGAGCCGTGACCACCGCCGCGCTGTGCGTTAAGCTGCACAGCCGCCGCCAATACCAGAAACACCGAGATGGTTAATAGGCGCCGCATATCCACATTATAAGCCTTAGTCTGGCTGCGGGCATGCGGAATCGCCAGCTGCGGAAATTACCGCTTCTTGGACTTTTTCCCAGGCGATTTATGAACCGCAGGCTTCTTTGCCGGGTGCTTAGCTGCGGCGGGCTTGGCGTGCGTGCTGGGCTTCGCGGCAACTTTAGGCTTCGGCTTGGCTTTAGAGTCAGGCTTGGCATTGGCTTCGGGTTTCGCGCTCTTTGCCGGCGCCGGAAGCGGCCGTGTCGGTGCCGGCGGTGCCGCAGCCGGGTTCTTCCCTTTCCCTTTTACTGGTTTGCCTGCGACTTCCGCTGCGGGCGGGGTGGGTGCCGCAGCGGCTTTGGGGCCGCGACCCCGACGCGGTGGCGGCGGTGGGGGCGGTGGCGGAGGTGCGAAGGGCTTCAGGAATTTTAGTGTTTCGGTGTGTGAACGCAGTTTCCCATCGAGCAGCAGCATGAAGACGTCGCGCGCGATCTTGGGATATTCCGGAAGCTGCGGTGTAATCAATAGTTCCGTCATCTCAGGGAGCGGAAGGCGCTTCTGTACGTCGCGCCACTTGGTGAAGAAGTTCTTGATCTTGAGTGCTACCGACTGCTGGCGCGCCGTCACCGCGAGAAATAGGACCATCTCAGGACGCGCTGAGGAAAGCAGATTCCAGGTGCGCGACGGCGTCGCCGCTTCCTTGCCCATCAATCGTTTCGCCAGTTCTTTAGCGTGATCCTCGATGTCCCGCCAGGCCTCGATTAGATCCTTGCGCGGAATCTGCTTTCGGATATCCGCGATATCTTTTTCCGGGAGGTGTGCGGTCAAGAAATGCATTACCGCCGCCGACGGATCGACGGTATAACCCAGATCGACAATCTGTTGCCGGGTCTTCATCAACTGGGTCAGGCCGTTCGTGTCGACCTTAGCCGTGGTCCAGTGGGGATGCAGGACCTTCAGGAACTCTTCTTTTTCGAGCGCGCGCACCACATTCAGCGGATCATCTTCGTGAGCCAGTTGGGCGATTTCGTGTCCTACGGCGCTCTTCGAGATGTGCTCGATGTACTTATTTTCCTTGGCGGAATCGTAACGCTGCTGGGTACGCTCCTCCATCGGCCAGTGGAATCTGGCGGCAAAACGGGTCGCGCGGATCAGGCGCGAAGGATCCTCCACGAAGGAATAGTTGTGCAGAACGCGCAGCAGTTTGGCTTCAATGTCGGCCACGCCATTGAAGGGATCGAGCAGGAGGCCGCGGGATCCCTCATTCAGTGAGAGCGCCATGGCGTTGACGGTAAAGTCGCGGCGGCGGAGATCTTCCTGGATGCTGGCAGGAGCGACGGCGGGCGGCTTGCCCACCTTCTCATAAATTTCCGTATGGGCCATACCGATTTCAGCACGGACATTGCCGGGAAGCACCAGGAATAACGTGCGGACATCGTCGTCGTGGCCGGCGAGCTGGGCGCCAGCACGTTCGAAATCCTTTTGTAATTTGAGGGGATTGCCCTGGACAGTAAAATCGAGATCGCGGATGGTGAAGCCGCTGATGATATCGCGGATTGCACCGCCGGTGAGGTAGAGGGTGACTCCCGCTGTGCGGGCTACTTCTTGCACGAGGTTGACGCCCTTAAGCTGATCCGGCGTCAACCGGATTTCCATGGTGTAAATGTAATCAGCCATTCGTATTCAAGCGATCGTTTTTAAGCGTCCAGGTCAAGCGGCCGTGCGGAGTTTCCTTGCCTTCTGGCGCTCTGACTCATGTTTTCCACAACATTTCCACAGGAAGACTCGGCCCGGATGTGCCAACTCGGCGCTTAATCCAGCACAAGCCATTCAATCCAAGACACTTATACAGGTTTGAGTGGCAGGAAGGCAACTTAAAGAAATAACACAACGTTTACGATTTGGCTACTGCCAACGTGGATTCCAGCGAATTCGCGCGAAATAGTGCGAGAATCACGATGCGGGACGATTCGTTTCCGCATGGCTTTTCGCGCAACTCCGCCTTCATGCCTTCGACCCATAAAAAGGTTATTGTTCGGAAGATGGACCGGGATTCGGTCTCTGGCTATGTTTCGCCCGCGCACTATGTGAATGAAGGCAAGCTGGAATTGCTGAACACCGCGGGCAACGTGGTGGCAATGGACCTGCGCGAAATCAAGGGAGTGTATTTCGTGCGGGAGTTCGGCGACTCGGAGTCGCTGACGCGCAAGACTTTCACTTCCCGTCCGCGATCCGAAGGCCTGTGGGTGCGCCTGCGCTTTAAGGACAACGAGATCCTTGAAGGCCTCATGCCCGCCGACCTCACCCAGAGCACGCCTGAAGGCTTCCTGATTAATCCTCCAGATCAGCGTTCGAACACGCAACGCATCTTCGTGCCACGCACGGCGCTGGAGTCGCTGACCGTACTGGCGGTAATCGGAGCAACCCGGCGTCCGCGGCGTGGGGACCTTGACGATCAGCGTCAGGTACCGATGTTTGAGGAGTAAGAGTCCGACGGGATCGACGAGGGGCTCGTGTCCCTCCAAGAACTCAAGAACTACTAAGGTTAAAGAACGTCACCGTAGATCCGATTCAGGAACAAGGGTCAAAGGCGGCGGACACGAGTGTCCGCCGCGCGCAAACTTTTAGTTCGACGGAGTCAGGAGGAAGGCGTGGTTGTGGCCGCCCTTGGTTCCGTAGCCGGTGATCTGGCCCAAGGCGTTAATGGCATTGGCGTTAACCAGCACCCAGCCGGAGTTGGCGGCGATCCTATTGTTCAAGTCCTCCATGCCGCCGGTGGATGTCCAGAGCATGGCATGCGCGGCATTGTCCCGTATATTTCCGTAGCCAACTATCTGGTCGCTGTCGTTGATGCCGAAGGCGATGCTGTAAGTGCCGCCAGGGAGAGTGCCTAAGTCAACGATTTTGTGACTTGCATCCCATTTCACGGCGTGCCAGTCGACGAACGAACTGGAGTTAGACTGTCCGACAATGATGCCAGAGGAGTTGACGGCATTCGCAATGCTGGTATTTCCACCGGGCAGTGTTCCCAGATCTTTCAACCCTGCCGCCTGTGTCCACTCAAAACCATGCGAGGTAAACGGGGGCCCGTAGCCGAACACCGATTCGCCAACAATTTCGCCATTATCGTTAAGGTCGAGTGCGGCTGTAAAAATGCTTTTGGGCAAGGCGGCGATCTTCTTAATCTTATGATCCGTCCAGGTTGTCGCATCGACAAGCGTTGAATTCACGAATGAGTCGCCGGCAATCAGTCCGGAAGAATTAATTTCGAAGGCGCAACTGGAATTTCCACCAGCAAGCGTGCCGAGGTTGATCATTCCGCCGGTGGGGGTCCATTCGAAGGCAACGAAGTTATATCTCTCCTGCGGGTTGGAGCTTACATTGGAGAAGCCCACCACTTGGCCAAAGTCATTCAGACCGATGGCGCCACTGATGTCGCCGCCGGGCAAAGTGCCCAGGTCTTTGAGGCCGCCGCTCTTCGTCCAATAGAAAGCGTGCTGCCCGACTTCAGTCCCGGTGCAGGGATAGCCTTCGCCATTTGCGGTGTCCGCACAACCGGCGACCGCTCCGCTGGAGTTGATCCAAAAACCGCTACTCTCGTTGTCGCCCTTCAAAACCCCAATATCAGTGACATTGTAAGTCTGCGCCACTGAGCAGGCGGTCAAAATGGATACTGCAAGAACCCCGAGCAGAGTTTGCTTCATCGAGTCTATCTCTCCGTTTTTCGACGCAGACCAGTATGCCACTCGGCCCCGAAAAGTAACAACTACGCAGTGCCGGGCGACAAAACACCGGGCACATTAATGGCAAGTGACTGGGGATATCCAGCGAATCAGAATGATATTGCAATACCCTGAAAGTTGAGATAAAAAGGCTCGATCCCGTGCGCACTAGATGCAGCATGGCGAGATGGATTGGGCCACTTCCTTCCTCTTATCCCCGTCCGTTCTCCGCGGGCGTACCTAGGTCTAAGTATAGGTCTAAGTAAAGGTGCTGAAGTGATGAGAGCTATCTGCCGTCTCTCCCCTCGAGTTGTGTGTGCCGTAGCGTTGGTAGCTGTGGCGACGAAGTTCCCCTCCGCATTGTTGGCACAGGAAAGCAGTGCGGCGCAACCTGCCTCACGCCCATTGATTACGCAGCCCATCGATGAAGCGCAACTGAGTGTACTGAAAGGCAACACACATCCGTTGGCGCGGCGGGAGTTCGACCTGGGGACAGCACCGGCGACCCTTCCCATGCAGCGCATGCTTTTAGTTTTGAAGCGTAGTCCAGATCAAGAATCCGCACTGAGAAAACTTGTCGACGATCAGCAGGATAAGGCGTCCACCCACTTCCATAAGTGGCTTACACCCACGCAATTCGGCCAGCAATTCGGGCCTACGGACAATGACATCCAAGTTATTACTTCGTGGTTGCAGTCGCACGGATTTCAAGTCGGCTCGACCAAAGGACGCGCCGTGCTTGAGTTTTCCGGCTCTGCGAGCCAAGTGCGGGAAGCATTTCACACCACGATCCACAAGTATGTAGTCAAAGGAGAGCAGCACTGGGCCAACGATAGAGACCCACAGATTCCGACGGCGTTGACACCGGCTGTGGCGGGAGTGCTCACGCTGCATAATTTCTTAAAGAAGCCAACCATTCATGTGGTCAAAGAACCTGCCGCGGCAAAGATCGTTCCTGGGAAGAAACCGCTGGTTACCTTCCCTGCCCAAAACGGGCAGCCAATCACCAATGCTCTGGCACCGCAAGACTACGCGGTGATCTACAACATTAATCCCGTGTACAACAACGTTCCCGTCGGCATCACTGGCAACGGAATCGTCATCGGTGTGATCGGCCGTAGCAACCTCTTCAATGGGGGAGAGGATGTCAGCGATTTTCGCAATAACGCTTTCAGCGTCCCGGCTGGCGGCGGCAGCTTTAACATAGTCCTTAACGGTCCCGATCCGGGCGACCTGGGTGGCGGCGACGAAGCCGAGGCGACCCTAGATTCCACCTGGTCAGGGGCGATTGCTTACGGAGCAGCGGTCAACCTCGTAGTCTCAGCCACGACAAATTCTACCGACGGCACAGATCTGTCTGAGGTCTACATTGTGGAAAACAATTTCGCCGACGTTATGACTGAAAGCTTCAGCAGTTGCGAACTCCTGGCTAGCGATACGCAGCTTGCTTTCTCGAACGGTCTGGCGGAACAAGCCGCAGCACAGGGCATCACCTATTTAGTATCCGCGGGCGACAGCGGGGCGGAGGGCTGCGACGACCCCTCGACACCACCTGCGACCAATCCCATCTCCGTCAACTTCCTCGCGTCTACACCCTTCACTGTGGCCGTCGGCGGAACCATGTTTAATGAGAACGGATTGGAGAGCAAATACTGGGGAAGCGAACCGCCGGTGCAAGAGTCGGCCATTTCCTACATCCCGGAAGATGTGTGGAACGAGAGCAGCCTCAGCAACGGCTTGTGGTCAGGAAGCGGCGGGGCCAGCGCGGGAAATATCCAAGCCGGCGGCAAAACGCCAGGAGTTATTAAGCCGTCCTGGCAGGCTGCTGTGACGGGGACTCTGAACGACAACGTGCGAGACTTGCCCGACGTTTCCTTGACGGCCGCGGCACATGACCCTTATCTGCTATGCCTGGACGGCTCCTGCGTCCCCGACAGTCAGGGGCAAATCTCCGTTTACTTGATCAGCGGTACTTCGGCTTCGGCTCCGTCGTTCGCGGGAATTATGGCTCTGATCGACCAGAATATGGCTCTGGTCGATCAGAATCGCGCCCGACAGGGACAGGCAGATTACACGCTC
>DATNKA010001156.1:0-4730 GCA_035603655.1 Candidatus Acidiferrales bacterium
TCTGGTTTCGAAGGAAACCGAGGTTTCGCTCGGGGGCCGCAGCCGGATGAATCTCACCGAAGCTTTGGCGCACTCAAACAATGCCTACTTTGAATCGCTCGGGCGCAAGCTTGGATTCGAAAAAGTTGCTTACTACGCTCACCAATACGGCTTGGGTGAATTGGCGGGGTATGACATACCAGGCGAGCAATCGGGTACGTATCCCGATGAAGTGATTTCGGAAAAGCTGGGCGGGGTGGGCAAGATGTGTTCGTTCGGCGAGGGCATTTCCATGACGCCGCTGCAGTTAGGCGCAATGGTTTCCGCTATCGCGAACGGGGGCACGCTTTATTATTTGCAACATCCCACAACTGCGGAAGAGATTACGAATTTTCAGCCACGCATCAAGCGACAACTGGATATTGCTCCGCTGATTCCGGAAATTTCCGTGGGCATGGCGGGAGCAGTGCAGTATGGAACTGCTCGCAGGCTGGGGCTGAACTTTAGCGAGGAAGAGATTCTGGGCAAGACCGGCACCTGCTCCCATGCCGGCACGCGCTTCGGTTGGTTCGCATCGTATGCGAACACGAGCAGCGGGCGGGTTGTTGTTGTGGTGTTTCTGCAGGGGGGAAGGCCTACGTTCGGCCCCAAAGCCGCTGAAATTGCAGGACACATGTACCGCAACCTGTACGATCACAATTTCTTTTTGGCAGGTCCATCGCGGCCAGCGGACACGGCCGCACAGCGGTGAATCCCGGCAGGGCGTAGTCGCTTAACAGCAGATCTTTTATTTCGATTCTCCTCAGGGCCTCTCCACGAGGCCCTTTCGTTTTGCGAACCATTCTTGCTTGCATTCGTACCAACCGCGGTTCGGAAAGAAGACAGGAATGCGCCCGGTGGCAGCGATTGTCCAGAGACAACTGCGATTTACTTTTTTCTTTCGTCGCGCTCGACGACGCCATCCTTAATATTGACGATGCGGTGAGCGTACTCCGCGATGTCATGCTCGTGGGTGACCAGCACGATCGTATTTCCTTCACCGTGCAGGCGATCGAACAACGCCATGATTTCGTTTCCGGTTTGAGAATCCAGGTTTCCGGTGGGTTCGTCCGCCAGAATGATGGAAGGCTTATTGACCAGGGCGCGGGCGACGGCCACGCGCTGTCGCTGTCCGCCGGAAAGTTCGTTGGGCTTGTGCGTCATGCGGGATCCCATGCCGACGGCGGTTAATGAAGCCTTGGCGCGTTCGATGCGCTCGTCGGTGGGAACCCCGGCGTAGATCAAAGGGAGCTCCACGTTGTGCAGGGCGGTGGCGCGAGCCAGCAGGTTGAAGGTCTGAAATACGAACCCGATTTCCTTGTTGCGGATGCGAGCCAGCTCATCGTCGTCGAGTTCGCTCACCAGCTGGCTGTTGAGCCAGTATTCGCCTTTGGTGGGCGTGTCCAGGCACCCAATCAAGTTCATCAGGGTTGACTTGCCGGAACCGGAGGGTCCCATGATGGCGACGTATTCTCCGCGCTCAATGCGCAAGTTAACCCCGCGCAGGGCATGGACCTGCTGCTCCGAGCCCATGTCATAGGTCTTCCACAGATCGACTGCCGCGATCATGCAGGATTGCGGCGACGCTGCGACGGCGGTTGAAGGCATGCTGATTACTTCGGCGGTAGCCATGTTTTTCTCCTGCTCCCGTGCCACTGAGTTCTCCGTAAATGATCGAATTCGATTCCTTGGGCTCCGTTCACTGTCGGGACCATGAAACTTGGCATTCCAGACTGCCGTTTAAAACCTGTTTTGTTTCGCCGGCCTCCCCGTTGGACGGATGAATCGGTGGAACGTCATTACGATTCTTCTTCCTTCTTGGGAACGGAGTTATCGATTTTGACGCTACTTCCAGAACGCAGCGTGCGCAAAATCTTGTAACTCCCGGTGATGACGTCGTCACCTTCCTGCAAGCCGTTCAATACTTCGATGTCACTGGTACCTGTGATGCCGGTACTGATGGGTACGAACACGGCCTTCTTGTTGCGAACCACGAAGACGCCCTGCAAGTCCTGCTGCTGATCCTTCTTCGAGGTCTCTTTCGGTGTGGGTCCAGCCGCATGCACTGACCCGGGAGCCGATTTCTCCTGCTCCAACTGCGCCTTGCTGCGGAGCGAGAGCGCTTGAATGGGGATCGAAAGCACGCTGCTGCGGGCCGCCGTCGTGATCTTGGCCGTGGTCGAGAGGCCAGGACGGAGATCCTGCGGAGGATCGGTGACTGTCACTACAACTTTGAAATCTTTGGCTTCTTCGCTGGCTGTCGTCTGCTGCGAAGTGGCCACGCCGGTGGAGCGGACGATGGCATTGTCTCCAATCTCGGACACCGTGCCGTGAAAAATTTTCTTCGGGATGGCGTCGATGGTGACTTCGGCAGGTTGACCCAGGTGTACGTTTACGATGTCAGTCTCATCTACCTTCACTTCGGCAGTGATTACCGACATGTCGGCCAGCGTCATGAGCGTGCTGCCGAGCGCATTCTGAATGCCGATGACCACCGACTCACCCTCACGAACTGGTAAGTTCGTTATGACCCCGTCATAAGGAGCTGAATAAGTGGTTTTCTGCAGCACGTCAGCCACGCGAGTAAGGTTGGCCCGCGCCTGGGCAACATGGCGATCCGCGGAATCTTTCTGAGCTTTTGCCTGGGCTAAGCGGGCCCTGGCTTGTACCAGCCCAGAGTCTGCTGTGGCCCAGGCATTCCTGCGGCTGTCGAAATCAGATTTTGAGATCAGACCATCCTTGAACAGATCTTGGGCTCGAGCCCAGTCCAGCTTGTTGCGGTCGTAGTCGGCTTGGGCGCGCTGCAGGTCGGCGTCGGAAGTGTTGAGCGCCGCTGCCGAGGCGATCGCATCCGTTTCCGCAGCCTGCACTGACGCCTGGCCAGCGCTCACGTCCGCCGTGGACTGCACATTTTCCAGTTGCGCCAGCAATTGACCCTTTTTTACGCGATCCCCTTCCTTAACGTACAGGTGGGTGATCTTTCCGTACGCATTGGCGCCGATGTTGACATAGGTCTTCGGCTTAATTTCCCCCGAGGCGCTCACCACCGAGGACAAGTCCTGGCGCTCGACCTTTCCAGTCTGCACCGTGACCACGTTTTTGCCGCTCTGATGCACCGTGATCCCGACAATGATGGCCAACAACACCACCACGCCGGCGCCGATCGCGATTTTTTTCCAAGGTTTCATTGTCTCCGTCGCTGTCCGGGCATTTGGCATCTCTTAACCCAGCGGCCTTTTCGATCCCATGCAGCCCGGTCCACCGGTCTGACGGACACGTCTTCTAATACGATCCTGGTGACAGGAAAGTTCCAATTGAGAGGCGCCTAGTGAGACCTGCCTGGGAACCAAGGGCCGAGGGTAACGGTCCCGGGATCTGCAATTATAGCCTGAAGCGCTGAGCTGAAGGCGGGGGGCTGCAGTATAGGGCAGCGCCCCAGAGTAATTTGTCGAAGCAGCGGTTTTCTTGCATCACGATGATGTGGATTTCCGGCACCCCTGCGTTCGATCCGAAATGAGCTCCTTCAAGACCGTAGTTGGTTGACTTACGATTTTCACCAACTGATTCCTCGAGATCCATGGCAAACAAACGGGCCCCCGAGTTCTTCGGGCAACCCCGAAGGCCTACCCCCGCATCCAGCCAACAGATTGGGTCGGCTGCTCAATCCGCTCTTTTAATGTGACATAACCTTGCTTTCGCTCAATTGAGAGCCTAAAATGGGAACGCAAACCGTCGTAGGAGTCCCTCTCATGGTTCGGGTTGGATCACGTTACCTCTCGTCTCTGTTCATATTAGCGGTCGCGGCTGCCCTGGCGATTCCGACCCACGCGCAAAGTGACAAACCGGATGCTTCGAGTCAGCCGTCTTCCACGGCGCCGGCATCCACCGCGACAGTGACCAGTTCTCAGGCGCAACCCGCGGATGAGGTCGATCCCCTCAAACGCAAGCAGAATGAGAAGCAGAAGAAAGCCCAGAAAAGATCGCTGAACATCGAGCTCAGCAAAACCTACAAGAAATGGCTGAATGAAGACGTCGTCTGGATCATCAGCGACGAAGAACGGGCGGCCTTCAAACAACTTTCCAACGACGAAGAGCGCGACAACTTTATTGAAGCTTTCTGGCAGCGCCGCGACCCCACTCCAGACACCGAAGAGAACGAATACAAGGAAGAGCACTACCGGCGCATCGCCTATGCCAACGAGCATTTTGCCGCTGGCATCCCCGGCTGGAAGAGCGACCGCGGCCGCATGTACATTATGTATGGTCCGGCCGACGAAGTGGATTCGCATCCCTCCGGCGGATCGTACGAGCGCCCCATGGAAGAAGGCGGCGGCGAGACTTCTACCTTTCCCTTTGAGGATTGGCGCTACCGTTACCTGGAAGGCATCGGCCAAGAAGTGATTATCGAGTTCGTGGATACTTGCATGTGCGGCGACTACCACATGACCATCGACCGCTCCGAAAAAGATGCCCTCAAGTACACCCCCAATGCGGGGCTGACCATGTATGAGTCGATGGGCATGTCCAGCAAGGCGGACCGCTTTAGCGGTGGAGGGCTGGAGCAACTCGGGGCAGGCCCCATGAGTTCGCAACAGCAGACCAAGCAATTTGACCGCCTCGAGCAGTTTGCAAAGTTGCAAGCGCCACCGCCGGTCAAGTTTAAGGATCTGGAAGAAATCGTTAACACCAAACTGATCACTAACTTGATGCCT
>DATNKA010001157.1:0-45675 GCA_035603655.1 Candidatus Acidiferrales bacterium
CCCCCAGGCTTTCGCCGTCGCTGACCGGCGCGGCGTCGAAGAATCCTCCTGAAACCGGGTCGAAGAATTTCGCAATCATCGCATCGGCGATGTCGCGCGCGAACTTGAAATAACTTAGGGCAGCCGAAGCCTCGTAAGCGTCGAGGCAGGCCAGCGCCGTGGCGGCGTAGTCCTCGAGCAGTCCCGCAACTTCACGGTGCGGAGCATTCGGATCAGAATAAGCGACGACGTGCAAGAGTCGCGAGCCGGCCAGTGTGGCGCGGGTGCTCTCGCCCGCGTGGGCTTGATGCTTCCACGCCTCCGCCAGAATCCGATCCAGCGAACGCAGAGCAAAACGGCGCGCGTCGCCCAAATTCAGCACCTTCGCCGCTTCCAGATAGGCGGAAACGCACATGCTGTTCCATCCTACATAAACTGTCTTGTCCAGGTAAGGAGTCTGTCGCTGCAGGCGCGCGGCATACATTTTCTTCTTCGCTGAATCCAGAATTTCTTTCACTCGCTCAAGCTTGAGGCTCATGCGTCGCGCAATCTCATCGATCGGCGCACGCACGTAGAGCACATTCTTTGCCGGATTGTGGTGCATCTCGCCCACTTCGTTGATGTCATAATGCAGGGCCGCAACTTGCACTTCTTCTTCGGTCAGGACGGTGCGGGTCTCGTCAAGCGTCCACGTAAAATAATCGCCATCATCGTCCATCGAAATGTCGGCATCCTGCGAAGCATAGAAGCCGCCACGTTGCCGGTCGCTCAGCCACTCGTCCATCCAGCGAATAATGTCGCATGCGACATTTGCCATGAACTCCGAGCCGGTGGCCTGATAGGCATGCACATAGTTCTTCAGTAACTCTGAATTGTCGTAGCACATCTTTTCGAAGTGCGGCACCACCCAGCGCTCGTCGACCGAGTAACGATGAAACCCTCCCGCCAGTTGATCGTAGACGCCGCCATTGGCCATGTGCTCCAGCGTGGTGACAATCACGTTCCGCAGGTTTGCGTCCCGGGTTCGGGCATAACGCCCGATCAATAAATCCAACGCCGAAGGGTGGGGAAATTTAGGCGATTGCCCGAACCCCCCGTGCTGCGCGTCGAACATCTTGAATGCGGATTCCTGAATTGTCGTAATGATGCTTGCCGAAACCCGGCCGCTGCGCCCGGCAAATGATTCCGCTTGCGCAATCGTGCTCTCCACCAGCTTCGCCTGCTCCATCACATCGCCGTTCTTTTCCTTGTAAGCGTTGGCAATGCTGAGCAGCACGCGCTTAAAGCTTGGCCGACCATATCCATCGCTCGGCGGAAAATACGTTCCACCATAAAACGGCTTGCCGTCGGGAGTAAGAAATGCAGTGAGCGGCCACCCGCCCTGCCCGCTGACCGCGCTGACCGCCGCCTGATACCGGCTATCGATATCTGGACGCTCATCGCGATCGACTTTCACCGCGATGAAATGCTCATTCACAATAGCGGCCACTTCCGGATCGTCATAAGACTCGCGGTCCATCACGTGGCACCAGTGGCACCACACCGCGCCGATGTCGAGCAGCATGGGCTTGTTCTCCCGCCGAGCGGAAGCGAACGCGTCTTCACTCCATTCGTGCCACTGGACGGGCTGGTGCATGGCGGATCGCAGGTAGGCGGAAGACGCGCGAGCGAGGGAGTTGTGGGTCGTAGTGGTCATGATCATTACAGTCTAAATGCACCGGGTGAGTTGACGTCAGCCGGGTGGAACCCTGCAAACTTCAAACGAGCCGCTTCGCGATAGTGCAGTACAAATCAATGGCTTCCGCAAGTTGCTGCTTATCGATGAACTCACCATCGGTATGCGCGACGTGAATCGATCCCGGACCGATCAGTATCGCCTCGCCCCAATTTGTCAGCGCAGGAATATCGGTAGTGAACGCGGCGATCATCGTGGGCAAACCGTCGACAGTGCGTAGGCGCAAAAAGGGAAGTTCGAGTGGAAACTTAACCTCGGCTTGATCTCCCGCAGTCTCGAGAATCCGGCGCCGCAAATCGCGGGACGGACCAATGAGACGGTAGAGCAAATCCGCGTGCGCGTAATCAGGAATCACGTTGGGCGCGCGGCCGCCTTCGATTAATCCAATATTCAGAGTGCATGCACCGATCTCCCCATCAGAGGGCAACGGCATCGCACGCAAGCGCGTGAGCACCGCAATCAGCTTGTCGATCGCCGAGTCCCCGAGCTCTGGATAAGCAGAATGCGCCATCCGTCCGGATGCGGTGACTTCCACTCGCAAAGTGCCTTTCGATGCCAGGGCGATGCGATTCTCTGTCGGCTCACCATTGACTACATATTTGTACCGATGCGCTGGATCGTTTGCGGCGTATTCGTTGGCGACTTTGGCACCCAGACTGTCGCGCTCCTCCCCTACCACGAAGAGCAGTCCAACATGGATTCCTTCGCGCCGTAAACGTTCCGCGGCCGCGACCTGCGCGGCGATGATTCCCTTCGCGTCGCACGAGCCGCGTCCGTAAATGCGCGCAGCGTCTTCGGAGGAAGGAATGAACGGCGGAACTGTATCCATGTGCGTGGAAAAAACTACCTCTGGATTTGGCTGCTCTGGCGATGTGGCATAGACGTCAAAACGGTTCTCTTCCACAGGAATTCTCCGCGTCTGGTAGCCGATGCGGCATAGTTCTCCATAGAGATAGTTTCCAACCGCAGCTTCATTACCAGAGATGGATTCGATGTCGACGAGTTGGCGAGTGAGCGTGATAGCGTCCATTCGAAAAGGATAAACCACAGCTTGCCCAGCGGCGACGAGTTGAGTCAATCATGTAATCTAAGGGCTGTGAACGCGCAGACTTCAACCATCAAATCGCTGTTCATTGACGGCCCGGCAGGAAGGCTCGAAGCGCTGTTGAACGCAGGTGCTGACAATGCAACGCATGCAGCGGTGGTCTGTCATCCCCATCCTTTGTTTGGCGGAACGCTACATAACAAGGTTGTGTTCCATACCATGAAGGCGCTGAACAGTTTTGGTTTTCCCGTCCTGCGCTTTAACTTTCGCGGCACCGGACTCAGCCATGGAGAGCACGATAACGGCAACGGGGAAGTGGAAGATGTTCGCACCGCTCTGGGTTGGCTCGACGCGGAGTTTCACCTGCCCTTGATATTTGCGGGATTCTCTTTTGGCGCTGCGGTTGGGCTGAAGGCCGCGTCTGCGGATGCGCGCGTGGAAGCATTGATCGCCGTGGGAACCCCAGTTGTACCTGTGGCCGCCGCGGCGGAAGCGCCGCGCGTTTACACATTTGATTTCTTGCGCGACTGCGTTACGCCGAAATTGTTTGTGAGCGGCGCCCGCGATCAGTTCGCTCCACGGGCGAAGCTGGAGGCCTTGGTGGCTTCGGTGGCCGAGCCGAAAAAGCTGGTCGTGATCGAAGGCGGGGATCATTTCTTCGAAGGACGCCTGAGGGAACTGAGAGAAGCAATCGAAAGTTGGGTGCGGCAAAGAATCGTTGGAAAACCTTCAATCTAGCTTCTCCCCAATGTGCGATGCAAACCGAGTCCCGTTACTTCGTCAGATGCAAGATGCCGCGCGCCGGATTTTTCTTCATGCGCTGGCCGAGGCTTCGATCGCCAAGGGGTTTGCGAGGCAGGTGCACTGCGAACGCGGGATTTTGCGCGTGCGTGAAGATCTTTATGACCTGCGGACTTATTCGCGGGTCGTGGTGATTTCCATCGGAAAGGCTGGACATACGATGGTTGAGGGGCTGGCGCAGCAAATGGGCGAGTCCGCGCTTGAAGGTATTGTGGCAAGTTCGGTCGAGCCTGCTTCGCAGGTGCGCGGTTTTCGTTATTTTTGTGGCGGGCATCCGTTCCCGAATGCCGAATCCATTTATGCGGCGAAGGCTATCTTGAAATTGCTGGACGCACAAACAGCGGCCTCGCTTGTGATTTTCCTGATCAGCGGTGGCGGATCATCAATTATGGAGAAGCCGATCGACGATGAAATCTCGCTCGACGATTTGATCTCAACCTATCGAGCCCTGGTGCATTCGGGGGCAGCGATCGCGGAAATCAATGCGATCCGCAAACACATTTCAGCGGTGAAAGGTGGGAGACTGGGGCCAGCGGCATTTCCGGCGCAGCAGGTTTCGCTCCTGGTGTCGGATGTTCCGGACGACCGGCTCGATGCTTTGGCCTCCGGTCCGACGATGCCCGACTCAAGCAGCGTGGAGGATTGTTACCGCATCGCGGAGAAGCATGGCTTGCTGCCCCAATTGCCGCACTCCACCAGAGAACTTTTTGAGCGCCGTGCGCTCGATGAGACGCCGAAGTCCGACGATCAGGCATTCTACCGTTCGCGCTGGTGGCCAGTGCTTTCGAACCAGACGGCCGTCGAGCAGGCGAGAACCGCGGCCGGGCGCGCAGGATTTGCGGTGCACGTGGACAACGCTTGCGATGATTGGGACTACGAACGCGCGGCCGAGTATCTATTGAAGCGGCTTCGCGAACTAAGGAAAGATTCCGGGCGCGTGTGCCTGATTTCTGGCGGCGAAGTGACGGTGAAAGTCACCAACGGAGGCCTAGGCGGACGCAATCAGCAGTTTGCGTTGGCATGCGCTGGGAAGATTGCCGGCGAGAATATTACGGTGCTGAGCGCGGGGACCGATGGCGTGGATGGGAATAGTCCTGCAGCGGGCGCGGTAGCGGATGGAAGCACGGCCGCGCGCCTGCGGGCGGCGGGTCTTGACGCGCGCACGGGGCTCAACAAATTTGACGCGTACCCGCTTTTCAGGGCGCTGGGCGATGTGATTGAGACCGGGCCCACAGGGAACAATCTCCGCGACTTGCGAATTCTGTTGGCTTATTGAGAGCCGATCCGGAGGAACTCGAATTCTCTCCAATCCGCGCTTAAGATGTGCAATTGAGTTCACACGGCAAAACCCTCGTGGCTCGAGCCATCCAGAAACGGCTGAGAATAAGCTGTTTACGCACGCCCCAGGCTGGCATTAGACTTGCCTACAGTCAACGCGTTGGGGAGAAAGCCGCGCAACGTGCTTTATAGTCTCTGGCCTTGGTTTCTGGTTCTTGCGATTCCGGCAACTGCTTCTGTGCAGTCTGCGTCTCCTCGTCTTAGCCAGATGGTTTTATCGGAGCGGGAACACAAACTTTGGAGGACTCCGATTCGCGCCTCCGAGTTCAGCGACGTGCGGCGCACGAGTGCGCGGGCGCGCTGCGAGGATACTCAGCCTCCCGAAGCGCTAACGACGCCAAATCCGCTGATGGTTCCGGCGGCCGCTGGAATCAAGGTCAAGGTAAGCTTCATCATCGGTGCGGATGGACGTGTGCACAGTCCTCTCATTTTGCAGAGCGCTGGCCCAGTGGGTGATCGCAACGTCCTGCAAACTGTGCGGGCGTGGCGGTATCGTCCCGCGACCTGCAACGGCGTCCCCACCGAAGCCGAAGGGAAGATCGAGTTCTTCCGCCGCTAGAGTCGCTGGCATGGGCTAGAATGAATCATCGCTCAAACTCAATGCGAGCACGGTCGGAATCGTGGATAAGAGCAAGAAACCCGGACAGCCAACCGCCGCAATCCCAGCGCAGAATGGCGAGAATGAGTCCACCGTGAGCCCAGACAATCCAGCGTCAGGCGAAATCCATCAGCGTCTCTTTCCGGAAATGCGGCGGCCCAAGCCCAATGACGAAGCGATTGCCGCGGCTCTGGAGGCCATGCAACGCCTAACCACCAATATGGATTCTGAAACCGCCGCGGAGGAAACGGCGGCCCAAACGACTCGCGGCGCTTCCGGGGATTGTCCTTCCTGCGGACATCATAACCGCGAGGGCAATAAGTTCTGTGGCATGTGTGGACTTCCTGTGGAAGCGGCGTCCAATGAATTGCCAGCTCGCGGATCGCCTGGGTTCGACATCCGCGCACTGGAGTTACCGGATTTCGCCCGGGAATTAGCTCAAAATCCGCTACCAGCGGCGGGAGCCCGGCCAGAAGTTCATCCGCCCACCGGGGCGGGCGCGCACCACTATCACCATCACTACCATCACCACTATTTTCCGGGCGGAGTTGAAGGGGCGGGTACGGCGCCGCGAGTCAATGCGCCCGAGAGCGCGCGCGAAGCGGATCGCCTACGCGTCGCTGCTGCTGCCAAGGGCGAGCCGATGAGCCGCAGCGAGGCTGCCGTGCGCCGCCTCACGCAGGAATGGGTTCTGGCCTGCAACACGCGCCAGCTCGATGAACTGTTGGAACTCTACACGCCCGATGCTGTGGTGCTGCGCTCCAATCTTCCTCTTCTTCGGGGCGCCTCCGCGGTTCGAGAGTTCTTTTTCTCCGCCCTAGAATCCGGGTTGGGAGAAGTGGCGGTTGAACCCATCCGCGTGGAGGTGGTGGGCGATGTGGCGCATGAAGTAGGACGCTACAGCGCGCTGGTTCCCGGTACTGCGGGCAAGCGCCGCGAAGAGCGCGGCAAGTATTTGTGGGTCTTCGCCAAGCAGAGCACAGGGGATTGGAAACTGGTTTCAGAATGCTGGTCCAGCGATCTTACTCTTAGCAGCGCGGAATCTGACATTCCCAAAGCTATTGTTCCTGTTTCGAAGCCTCGCAAGGCTTAACTCTTATCTGAGGGCTTCTCAGCCTTGCTGATCATCGATTTATTCACGGCCTCACCAAAAGCTTCCCTAAATCTCCACGCAACTGTTCCAGCGTCTGCATTTGGATCGTGCGCATGCCGAGTTTTGCGGCGCATTCGAGGTTCAGAGCGCGGTCATCGATGAAGCAGCACTGTTCAGGATTGATCTGCGTGATCTCGAGTGCCAGGCGGTAAATACCACTCTCTGGTTTGCGCAATCCGACAAAGCAGGAGCTGACAAATACTCGAAAGATATCGCGCAGGCCGAATTTCTTGATGCGGTACAAGTTTAGCTCGCGGGATTCATTGTTGATTGTTCCCATAAAGTATTTGCCGGAAGCGGCGAGATCGCGCGCGAAGGTGAGAACATCCGTCATCGGCCGCGATAACGACAACATGTAATCCCGAAACTCTTCGCGGGTAAATGAACGGCTGCGGTAAAAGACAGTACGATCGAGATAGTCGTCGAGCGAGATCTTTCCACGCTCAAATGACGAGACGACCATTTCGTGCCGCCCGTGAAACTCCTTTTCGTCGAGTTGAAAATGTTCGAGTGCTGCAGCCCGTTCGGTGTGATCCCAGGCGTTGGTGAGAAGAACCCCTCCAACGTCCCAGAAGATGGCGTGAATCTCTGACATTTTGAAGCCTCATTAACTACAACAAATGAGAAAGCCTGTTGCCTTTCGGAAAGCGCGTTTCAGCACTGCAAGCTAAGGAAGGGCAACCCGGCAAGAGAAACTGGTCAACGGAAGACATCTGGGCGTCCGGAAAGATTCGAACTCTCAACCTATTGCTCCGGAGGACTTGCCGCACGAATCATCGACAGTTTAGCACCGCTCTCACCGACGGCGATGCGTGAGTGAGATCCGCGAAGTAGCCTCCGACGATCAGGAGATCGTCGCGCGCTTGCCGCGCGCCTCTGGACAAGCGAGTACCCCGTCTGCGCCGTTCACCTGCCTTGGCTGGAAACGAAGCGTTCGGTATCGAACAGTCTGCCCAGCGCCGGGCGTTTATAGTCTGTCCACAACCGACTGCGGGAGCGTCTGACCTTGACGATGAAGACACCGCACCAACCACCCTGCTGTCCCTACTGTGTTCTGGGCGCGGGATTCCGGGTAATGAAAGTTCTCCAAAACGGGCGACAGATTTGCGAGAGTTGCGGCCACATCGTTTTTCCGAACGATAAAGCGTTCAGGTGCCCGTGCCCGAAGTGTCTGGAAGTGAATTTCTCTCCCAGGATTCGCCGCTTGCGACGGAGCTAGGTCGTCGGTTTTCGTCAAAATGACTCACCAGCCGTGGCGGGCTCGTCACACTGGTACAGCGCAGCGCAATCAACGCGGCTTTTCGGCCGGAGGACGACTCGCCGGCTTTGGTGCTTGGCGCTGTGTCATCTGCTGCTGCTGGGCAGCATGCTTTTGCTCGACCTGTTGCGTTTGCTGAGCATGGCGCTGCTCCATCTGTTGTTTCTGCGCATCGTTGTAGTTTTTCTGGGCCGCCTGCTGGTGTTCTTTTTCCTGCTGCTGCTGGAGTTTCTGATGATCCTGCGCTTGCTTGGCAGCTAGCTTGTCCTGTTGTTGCTGATATTTCTTGTCCGTTGCCTCGTTACCTGTGTTTGGCGGTGTCGCCTTGTGCGGCTGCAATTCGCTGGCATGGTTGTAAGTGTTGGGATGAGCTTCGGTAGTATTTGCCGGAGGGTTTTCCGTACCGGGGCGAGCTTCATTTCCCGGTCGCGCTTGATTGCCGCGCGCGGCATTGGCGGGAGGAGCCTTGTATTCACCGCCTGCCTGTCTGGCAGGTACAACGCCAGTTTTGAAATCAGCGGGTTTGGCAGTGGCTGCGACCGGCGGCTTGCCGTGGTTGGCGGAAGCGCGAAACTCGGGATTACTGCGGGCTGCCTGAACGTGCTGGGTTTGCGCCGGTACCGGGCCGACATGGCGTTCCTTAGCGTAGGAGTCTTCCTGCGGCGTAGGGCGCGCTTGGACCCCACCGTCACCACCGTTGTAGCTGACGTGGGTTTCTGTCACGTTGGTGACTCTTACGTTGTAGGTGTTGTGGATAATGGTGGTGTTTACATGATTCACGTAGGTGTTATAGGAGAAGTGATCGCCCTCCCAGCGGCCGCCTTCGTATCCAAAACCCCCGTAGCCGAAGCCGTAATTGATGCCGCCATAGAAGCCCACCTGCGGGCCCCAATATCCTTCATGGAAAAAGAACGCACTATCGCCCCAGCCCCAATAGCCTGGGGTCCAAAGGAAGCCCACCTGTGGCGCTTCTACCCACGTACCGGGCACCCAGTAATAGCCGTCGTCATCGTCGTAGGCCCAGTAACCGGGAATCCAAAGATAGCCGTCGTTGGGACAGACGGGCTGGTCGTAGACGGGAAGTGGAGGAGGGCCGAAGCTAACGGAAATGCCAACACCGATTTGAGCGAACGCACCGTGGGAAAGAGCCAGCAAGACAAACGAAAAAAGCAACAGGCGAAAAGCAACTGTAGTACGCATTTTGCTTCCTTCTGCCCACCCATCCTTGGAATATGGCCCGGCACGGCGAGATGCTCCCGGGCGTGGATTTGAGCGGTGCGTCAGTCAGACGTGGTCAGACAACCTACATTCACGCGACTTGGAAAAACTCGCGATAGGGTTTTGCCTGTAGAAATAAAAAGGTAATACCGTATGCCTTGGCAGCGTCGGAGCGTTCTGCCCCCGCTCAAGCTGCTCGATACACTCTCCACCAAGTGATCCCGGGGGTGAGGGTTAGCTTGTAGGCGTCCTTCTCGGGAGAGATTCCGAAATACCTTCGAGATCTGAAACTGCAGAAGTGACTGGAAGGAAAGGATCAATCTGGTGCGCCTGGAGAGATTCGAACTCCCGACCTATTGCTCCGGAGGCTGTCCAATCGGCCTTGGTCAACGCGAAATCAAGCAGTTACAGTCGCTCTAGAGTGACCCTGTACGGCACTATTGGCGCTAAATGAGCACATTCTGCACACAGCCAATGTAATGTAGGGATAGCCGTCGTTTTCGTCTCAGATTCGCAGCTTTGCCAACCTTGCCCAAAGTTTGGGATGAAAGCGCCAGCGCTCGTTGAGGGAGTTACCGAGAAACACAATGTTCGCGTCTTTCGGGGGATGCTGAATCTGTAGCTCCGTCATATCTGGATCAAACGGTTCGAGATGGGTCGGAACTGAAGTAGGCGGGCGAAAATGTACAACCAGCACGAGGATCGGCGGTCACGATGCGAAGTCTTACGGAGCCAGAGTGCTGATTATGTGAATTGAAAGTTCCCGCCTCATTTAGATCCGCCACCAGTCCGCCGGCGGATTTTCAATTCTCCAGAAGATGCCGGAAGGACTGTCGAACTCAAAGCCCAGCAACCAGGAGACGCCCTCAACCACCGAGATCGCGAGCACAACTTTCGCCTGCCTACTCTGACCATTGGAGATCACCTCCACCACAACCGGCGTTTCCTTCTCTAGCCGTTCGGGGAGGATAACGCCGCATCCATGTGCATTGACGACAGTAGTCTCGTATTTCCCTGAAAAGCTGTGCGCAGGATCGAGACTGGTAATCACAATCGGAATCTGGCGTGACAGGCGCGTACTACGCCTAACATCCTTCTTGCGCTCTAGTGCGCTGCCTTCGCTTGGACTCAACGGGTACCGGTCTCCGTATTTCATCCTATGGGCTGTTGAAAAGATGGCACGCTTCCAGGACGCAGATTTACGAAAACCGAACAAGAGGGTGCCCGATCCTTCTCTAGTTGGTGAGCCCACGCTCCCAGCGCGTTCGAAAAACAGGTGATTTAGAGACAGATCAAGTAGCACGTTGCGGGCGCGCAGAATCAGAAACTCGCCTGCCTCAGGAGTTTTGGAACAAGGAGCGCGAATGTTCTGATTGTGTAACTTAGGTTCACCAGAAGGATGTTCGAGCCGATCCTAGTCTGGTTGACGGTAAACCAGATAAAGCGATTTGTTCGTCTATCGGAACAAAACATAGTTTTCGCGGGCGCTGTAGGCGAACTTCGCATTGGCGCGAAGACGCTTCCCGGCGCTGTTCTCGAAGATGGTACTCGCCTCCTGAACCAAGCTGGTTTCTTGAGAACAATAGGCCGCGCCCGTTCTCCGAAGGCTGGCAGTGGCGTCCTCAGTACCGTCGACAATCTACCCTTTGTCTTACAGCCCTTTATTTCTGACGAGATGATGGAGTCGACAAAGCCCTCGCTGCACACGAAAAACCGTCTTCGTCTTGCCGATTTGGAAAGCAGCGGATAACGTTCTTTAATGTTAGCCGTCCAGGTGCTAGCGGCGAAGTCGCTCAAGGCAATCCAAGGATTAGGGAGGACGAATGTACGCAGTCGCACAGGACGTCCGCTTCGCATTTCGCCAACTGCGGAAAGCGCCCGGCTTTACCCTAACGGTCGTCGTCACTCTGGCCCTCGGCATCGGCGCCACAACCGCCATTTTTTCGCTCGTCGAAGGCATCCTGTTGCGTCCCCTCCCATTCAGCGATCCGGAGCGCGTGGTTCTGTTGGGAGATCACATCGGAAATGGACCGAATACTCCTGTCACCGCTCGCGAAATCGGCACATACTCGCACGCAACCAGCGCTTTCGTTTCGCTTGGCGGCTACATCGCCACCTCTTATGAGCTTTCCGGTGGCGCAACTCCGGAAGAAGTCAACGCCGCCCGGTTCGCCGCAGATGTCTTCCCAACCTTGGACGTTGCTCCGATCCTGGGCCGCGTCTTCACACAACAGGAAGAAGACGCGCATCAGCCGCTCGCCGTGATCAGTTACGCCCTGTGGATGAACCGCTACCACCGTGACCCCCACGTCCTCGAAAACTCGATCGTTCTTGATCGCAAGGTGTACACGATCATAGGTGTGATGCCGCGCAGCTTTGAGTTTCCCTTCGTGGATGGGCGCCTCGGTCAGGCGCAGCTTTGGGTGCCCATGAGCCTGACAGCCGACGAGCTTTCGGACCAGAACGCCGGCTTTTGGGGATACCAAATGGTCGGCCGCCTCAAGGATGGCGTGACCCTCTCGCAAGCGGTGCAGGATACAGACCGGGTCACAAGGCAGGTCATGCGCGATTTTCCCGCGGGCATGTCGGCGATCCATATTCACGGCGATGTCAGGTTGCTGCGTGAGTACGCCGTCGCTGACGTTCGACCATTGCTGCGCACTCTGTTCGTCGCCGTGTCAGTTGTCCTGCTGATAGCGTGCGTTAATGTCGCCGGCCTGCTGCTGGTCCGCGCCATCCGCCGGCGTCATGAGTATGCAGTTCGACTGTCTCTGGGCGCTCGCTCGAGCCTAATCATCCGTGAATCTATCTTTGAGGGCTTGTTGCTCAGCTTGGCTGGCGGAGTGCTGGGCCTCGCGTTTGCCGCGACTGCGATTCGCACCGCCTTGTACCTTCTGCCTGAATCCATGCCGCGCATCGACTCTATCTCTATGGATGCAACTGTTGCCACCTTCGCGTTGCTCCTCGCTCTGGCAAGCGGAGCGCTCTGCAGCCTTGCGCCAGCTTTCGCGGCCTTGAAGACCAACCTCACGGAAAGCCTCAAAGAGGGCAGCCGGAGCGGCTCGGGCAGCTCGAGCCATGCCTGGCTGCGCTCAACCCTGATCGTGGCCGAGGTCGCTGTCGCTCTCGTCCTACTCACCATATCAGGAGCCTTCCTGCGCAGTTTCCAGAAGATGCGCGCCGTCGATCCCGGCTTCCGACCGGACCACGTTCTTGTGGCCGGCTATCAATTGCCGCTCCAGCAATATTCCACGAATGCTTCTGCCATTTCCTTCAGCCATTCCGTCGTCGATCGCCTCTCGAACAAACCGGGAATCGCCGCCGTCGGCATAACCAATATCCTGCCCGCATCGGGTGCTATTTCGGGTGCTACCTACACCCTTGAGGACCAGCCGGCAGAGGCTTGGAAGCTGAAATTCTCCATGTTCACGACTACCTACGGCGACTATTTCCGGGCCATGGATATCCCCCTGATCGATGGCCGGTACTTCACTGTAGACGACCGCTCCGATTCGCCTCTGGTCGTGATCGTCAACCAATCCATGGCTAGACATTGCTGGCCCGATCAGCCCGCCATCGGAAAGCATATCCACGTGGGCAACCCGCACAAAGGACTGCCATGGGCTACCGTAGTCGGCGTCGTCGCCGATACCAAGCGCGGCTCACGGGACGAGCCGAGCGATGACCAGTGGTATATCCCGGCGGAGCAGCCCGCCATTCTCTTCGGCGCGAATGCGTCGTCCAACCTCACCAACCCGGCCGCTGGATACATCACTCTTCGTTCGTCCCTTCCTCCTGAACAGTTGACTCAAAGCCTGCGCGCGAGCATCGCCGAAATCGATCCGCTACTCGCCCTGGATCAGGTGCAGCCCATGGATGATGTGATCTCGAATGTGGAAGCGCCGCGCCGTTTCAACACCGACCTCATCACCGCATTTGCCTCGGGCGCTCTCTTGCTCGCTATAACTGGGATCTATGCGGTGGTTGCGTTCTCGGTCTCGCTGCGCACCCAGGAGATTGCCATCCGCATGGCGCTCGGCGCCAAGCGCACCGGCATCGCCCGACTCGTGCTCATTTCAGGCGCGAGACTGGCGCTGCTCGGATGCGGCCTCGGTGTGCTCGGTTCGCTAGCTGTGTCACGCCTGGTCAGCTCTTTCCTGTTCGAGGTCAGCGCAACCGACCCCCTCGTCTATGTAATGGGGGTCCTGATCATGATTCTTATGGCGCTTCTCGCATCAGTGCTTCCCGCAACCCGTGCCGCATTCGCGGATCCAATCGACGCTCTGCGCTCGATTTAAGAGACTCATCAAGCGGCAGGAAACGGGGCCATTCGGTTGACTGCCCGTGAGGCCAACCGGTCGTTCGCATTGCCTTGAAAGACGTTCAAAAACAGCTACGACACGCCAGGCCGGACACTACGCTGGAGAATTACGTGAAGGACATTCCCGCGTCAGTCTAAGACATCGGCGGTAACGGTGGGCGAAATCATCTCGTACATGCTATCAGTCATGGCATAGCTCAGCTTCCGGTCGCGGGGGCGAAGCAGTGAGGCCAATTGATCACGTTCTGAACACCGGAGGAATAAAGGCTAGCCGTAAGTCGTTGAAATCTGGTGCGCCCGGAGAGATTCGAACTCCCGACCTATTGCTCCGGAGGCAATCGCTCTATCCATCTGAGCTACGGGCGCATGGTTATTAGCTTCAGTTTACATGCGCAATGCGGAAGCATCAACGTGGACCATCACGCCTCGGCGTGCTGCGTCAGTCAGCCACGCTACCACCTGGGAAAGTTCTGCGGAGGCCGACCTGGCCGCCCAGACGAACGGCAAACGCAATTGGTGAGTCATCGGACGCGGCAACCGAGTGCACTTTTTACCAGCGACCTCGCCCGCCTCCACCTCCGCCGCGGCCACCACGGTCACCGCCGCGATCGCCGCCTCGTCCTCCACGGTCGCGCCCGCCGCCTCCGGCGTGCTCGGTTTTCGGGCGGGCCTCGTTTACATTGAGGGTGCGTCCGCCCACCTGCGATCCGTTCAATGCGGTAATGGCCTTTTCTCCGTCTTCGTTGCTGGCCATTTCCACAAAGCCGAAGCCGCGTGATCGTCCGGTATCGCGGTCGGTCATAATGCTAACCCGATCCACTTGACCGAATGGTTCAAACATCTGACGCAGTTCGTCTTCTGATGTGTTAAAGCTCAAATTTCCTACGAAGATATTCTTCAAGCGTGGTCCTCTGCATTGAGCTGTCGAAGTGCGAGCTCGATGCGGCGGACTGGCAGGTCGGGGACGCCTTCCTGAAAATCGGGACCGGAGCTGGCGAACAGTCGAATGCGGCCAGAAGTATAGCAGGTTTGTCAAGGCCGACATGTTAAATAGCGCTGGAAGCTGAGACGCTGGCCTCGCTAGCACTTATCCACTTGCCAGAAACCTTCGCGCTGATATCCAACTTGCAACAATCGATTCTTTGGATCATGCCGCTTGTCGCAGAATGGACAGATTAGATAACGGCTCCAGGCAGTTCCTCGGCGATCGTAATCCTGAGGAACCGCGAATGTAGTTCCGCAACTGCACGGGACCAGAAACATCTTCAACGAGGTACTGGCCAGTTCATTGCCGCGATTTGATTGAGGGTGCTTCATTCTTGCGGTTGAGATAGTCGCGCAGGGACAACTGCCGGATGGATCAAGAACCCGTACAGCAATGGGTTGACTAAGAAGGCTACAACAAAAACCAAAAACCGGAAGTCGGAAAGAAGAAAATAGCGTTGCAGCCATGCGCCCAACGGGCCGACAAACCAGTAGAACAGGAGATGCTCTCCGCGATACGGACGGCTCTTGCCAGCCAGGATCATCAGAGTGAAGAGAAGAAGTTCGGCCAAAAAGAAAAAACCGAAGCAGTACTTCAGCCGTATAAAACGCTCCCGCGCTTCGGGCATCACGAACTCTCCTCCACGGCCTCCATGGCTCTCCTCTTGCGCTTGTTGGATTGCAGGATTTTTTTCCGCAGGCGCAGGGACTTGGGCGTGATCTCCACGAACTCGTCGTCTGCGATGAATTCGATTGCCTGCTCCAGGTTCAACTGCCGGAATGGCACCAGGCGGATGGCCTCGTCAGCCGTCGACGCCCGCATGTTAGTGAGTTTTTTTTCACGAACCGCGTTCACGTCGAGATCGTCGTCCTTCGCATTTTCGCCGATGATCATCCCTTCATACAGTTCGACGCCGGCTCCCACAAACAATTCTCCCCGTTCCTGCAATCCCCAAAGCGCGTATGCCGTTGACGTGCCGTTTCGATCGGAGATCAAAGCACCGGTTAGGCGATGCGGAATTTCGCCTTGCCATTCCGTGTATCCGTCGAAAAGAGAATTCATCACGATGGTCCCGCGGGTGTCCGTGAGCAACTGGCTCCGGAGTCCAATCAACCCCCGGCTGGGAACTCGGAACTCAATCCGCACCCGCCCGTAGCCATGGTTGTGCATATTGGTGACCTCGCCCTTGCGCGAGCCCAATTGTTCCATCACCACGCCGACGAATGCCTCCGGCACGTCCACGGTAAGATGCTCCACAGGTTCCATCAGCTTGCCATCAATGCGCTTGGTGACAATTTCAGGCTTACCCACCATGAGCTCATAGCCCTCCCGCCGCATCATTTCGATGGTGATTGAAAGCTGCAACTCGCCTCGTCCAAGCACCTTGAAGGAATCTGTGGTGCCCATCTCCTCTACTCGCAGAGAAACGTTGGTGAGCAGTTCCTTCGCCAGGCGTTCCCGCAGATTTCGCGAAGTGACGTACGTTCCTTCGCGCCCTGCGAAAGGCGAAGTGTTCACCGTAAAGGTCATCGCGATCGTGGGCTCATCGATCACAATGGGCGGCAGCGGCGCGGGATTTATCGCATCCGTTATGGTTTCGCCGATCGTGATCCCTTCCACTCCGGCGACGGCGATAATATCGCCCAGGACCGTTTCCGTGATGTCAGTGCGCTTCAATCCGGAAAAAGAAAACAATTTCGTAATCTTGGTTTTGTGCATCGATCCGTCGCGTTTGGCGATGACCACGTCTTCTCCCGTGTACATCGTTCCGTTAAAGACACGTGCGATTGCCAGGCGCCCGAGAAAATCGCTGTAATCAAGGTTTGCAACCAGAATCTGCAAGGGCCCGGCAGGGTCACCCTGGGGGAGGGGAGTCGTCTTCAGGATCGCGTCAAACAAGGGCCTGAGATCTTCGCCACCGCCTTTGATGTCAGTCGATGCCGTGCCTGCCTTCGCATTGGTGTACAGAACAGGAAAATCGAGCTGATCTTCTTTGGCGTCCAGATCGATAAACAGGTCATAGATTTCGTTGAGCACTTCCTGCGGACGCGCATCGGGTCGGTCGATCTTGTTGATCACGACGATCGGCGGCAGCTTCGCCTCCAGTGCCTTGCTCAGCACGTAGCGTGTCTGCGGCAGCGGTCCTTCGCTGGCGTCGACCAGCAGCATCACACCGTCCACCATCTTCAGCGCGCGTTCTACTTCGCCGCCGAAGTCGCTGTGGCCAGGAGTGTCGACAATGTTGATCTTCACGTCGTGATAAAAGATGGCCGTGTTCTTGGCAAGGATGGTGATGCCGCGCTCGCGCTCCAGTTCGTTCGAATCCATCACGCGTTCGGCCACGGATTCGTTGGCGCGGAATGTCCCGCTCTGCTTCAGCATGGCGTCGACCAGAGTAGTCTTGCCGTGGTCGACGTGCGCGATGATGGCGATGTTGCGAATACTCAAACTCAAAGTAGGGTATGTCCTTTATTTGACAGATGGTCGATGAGCGCTCCCTGCTCCTCGGCAGGTGAGCGCCCCATCTATAACTCTACTATGGGTGGAGCTTTCTCAGGAGATTACATCGCACTTACATGCTGGGGGACTGGCAAACAACTCAGCCGCCGAGGGAATGGATGGGTGTCTGCGATTCGCGTTCGTCCTGCCTAATCTTCGACAGCTTCCACGATTTCAACCGCAACCTCTGCTCCGCCTTCGCCCCGCATGCGGAGGCGGTACCAGAGCACAATCGCGACTAGTGAAAACAAGAAGATGATCGTGGATACCGCATTGATCTCCGGTGTGATGCCACGCCGCAGCCGTCCCCAGATTTCCAGCGGCAAAGTATTGTCGCGCCCAATAAGAAAAAAGCTGACTGCGATCTCATCCATCGAAAGCGTAAAAATCAGCAGCGCCGCTCCGATGATCGGCAGCTTCAAGTTGGGCACGGTGATGCGCCAGAAGGTTTGCCAGTAATTCGCGCCGAGATCGAGCGAAGCCTCTTCCTGCGCCCGATCGAGCTTTTGCAGGCCGGCGAATACTTCGGTGGTTGCAACGGAGATCAGCGCGGTTCCGTGTCCTAAAATAATTGTCAGCAAGCTGAGCTTGGTTCCGGTCACGTTAAATAACATCAGCAGCGACAGTCCCGTGATAATTCCCGGCAGGATCAAAGGCAGCAAAACTAATCGCCGGAACAGCGCTTTCCCAGGAAAGTTCGCCCGCTCCAGAGCTAGCGCCGCGGGCACTCCGAAGATCAACGAGATTGCCATGGCGGCAAACGCCACCTGCAAGCTGTTAAGCACCGAATCCCAGATCGGCCCATCCGCAAAGAGCGTGCGATACCAGTCGAGCGTCAAGTGGCGCGGCGGAAATCCGCCCACGCCCTCGCCATTGAAGGAATAAAGAATAAGGATTGCTATCGGCAGATAGAGGAACGCGAATACGGCATAGGCATGGAAGAGCAGCCAACCTGAGCCGGGCACGAATCTCCTATCGCTCACGAGAAACTCCATTTCTTTTCCAGACGCTCAGAGAAAAATAACAGGCTGACCACCAGCAGCAGCATGCATAGCGAAATCGCCGCCCCCAGGGGCCAGTTGTAAGCCGCCCCAAATAAGCTGACTACAATATTCGAAATCATGATGCCACTCGGCCCACCGAGCAGCAGAGGCGCAAGAAAATCACCCAGGCTCAGCACAAAGGCAAACGTCGCCCCCGCCACCACGCCCGGAATCGACAGCGGAAGGATCACTCGCCAGAAGGTTTGTCCAGGAGTGGCACCCAGGTCGTGCGAAGCTTCCACCAGATTTCGCGGAATGTGCTCCAGGGCCGCGTAAATCGGTAGAAACGCAAACGGAGTGTAGATGTGCGTTAGCGTCAACACCACAGCGAACGGGCTGTAGAGCAGAAACTCCAGCGGATGCTTCGTCAGGTGCGCATACTGCAGTAGAGTATTGAGCACCCCATCCGAGCCGAGAATTGTCTTCCACGCATAGGCGCGCACCAGGTAGCTGACCCATAGTGGAATGATCACCAATTGATAGAGCAGTTCCTTTTTCCCGCCCGCGTAAAATGAAAGAAAATACGCCAGAGGGTAGCCGAGTAACAGAGAGAAGATGGTCACGCGTGCCGCAATCCACATCGACCGCAGCAGCGTATGCCAGTAAACGTCTATTCGCAGCAACTGAAAGTAGTTGTCGAGATTCCACGAATGCACGATAGTCTGCGACGCAGATACCGACCAGAAGCTGTAGCCGAACATCAGTAAATACGGTACCAGCAGAAACACGGTGACCCAGACTGATGGAGGCAATGCCACCGCCGTCTTGTAAGCACGGGAAAACATCAGATTCTCTCCGCAGACTCGCGCACTAGAACGGCATCCGTGGGAAAGAACTCCAGGTCAACGTTGTCCATCACTGCGCTGGTCGCCGGTGTCCGCACCACCAGCATCAGCCCATTACCGCACTCCACGCGAATCAACTCTGTCGCCCCATGAAATGCCTGCTGGCGCACCTTTCCGCGAATGCGCACGTTGCCAGCCTCGGGCATATTCTTCGAGGCCAGACGAATAGCCTCAGGTCGCAACGAGAACTGAGCCGAACCATCCGGGAGCGCCGCACTCCAGGTTAAGGGACCGCAGATCACTACTCCGCTACGCACTTCGCCCGTCAGCAAATTCGTATGCCCGATAAACTGCGCCACATAGGCGGTCGCAGGCCGTCCATAAATCTCCCGGGGCGTTGCCACCTGCTCCAGTTCACCCGAGCGCAGCAACGCGATCCGATCCGACATGACCATTGCTTCTTCCTGATCGTGCGTAACGAAGATGAACGAAATGCCCACCTCGCGCTGAAGGGATTTCAGTTCCACCTGCATCTGTCGCCGCAAGTTCGCGTCCAGCGCCGAGAGTGGCTCATCCAGCAACAACAGCCGCGGACGCTTCACCAAAGCCCGTGCCAATGCAACCCGCTGTTGCTGCCCGCCGCTGATTTTCGAGGGCTTCGATTCCGCGTGCGCCGACATCTTTACTTTCTCCAGGGCTTCCGAAACCCGGGATGTGATTTCCGCTTCCGGGCGCTTCGCCACGCGCAGTCCGTAAGCTACGTTTTGCTCTACAGTGAGGTGCGGAAACAGCGCGTAGGACTGGAACACAGTGTTCACGCGACGCCGGTAGGGTGGTTGGCGATCCAAGCGCTCATCGCCCATCCACACCTCTCCCGCGCTCGCCGTCTCAAAGCCTGCAATGATTCGCAACAACGTCGTCTTGCCCGAACCGCTCTCACCCAGAATTGTGAGGAATTCTCCCTCGGCCACGTCTAAAGAAATATCCCGCAACACAATGTTTTTGCCGAAACTCTTGGCAACCTTCTGAATTCTGAGCAGCGGCGCTCGACCGACATTATCGGCAGCGGGCGCATTCGCAATCTCAGAAGAGGTCATCAATTCCAAAGTCCTCACCGATTTTCGATAAACCCGAAGCCCCTTCGACTTCGCTCAGAGGGTTGTTCCGTCGATAGTCAAGGCCGGCCCTACTGCGCCGCTTTTACTTCGTTCCAGATTTCGTTGTACTTCGCGCGCCGCGGCACATTCTGCCAGAAATAAAGTCGCTTCTGATAATTATCAACATCGTCTAAATGCAGGCTCTTCACTTCTTCGGGCGTCATGAACTGTGCTGCTTGAGGATTAGCCGGCGTATATCCGGTAACCTCTGTTATCTTTTTCTGCGTCTGCGCCTCAATCATGTACTCGAGAAATTCGTGGGCCAGATCCTTGTTCTCGCTGCCCGCTGTGATCATCATGTGATCAATCCACCCTGTCGTATTCTCTCTCGGAATCGTTTCTCCCACGGGAAAGTTGATCTTGCGCAGTTGATTGGTCATCAGCGGCCATCCCATTGCGGCGACGACCTCGTGATTCTGAAAGAGATTCGTCAACTCCCCGCCCGTCGACCACATCTTGCGGATATTCGGCTTCAGCTCAAGCAATTTCTTCTTGACGGCCTCCAGCTGTTGATCACTCAAGTTGTAAAGCTGTGACGGATCGGGCTTGTCATATCCGAGCACCTGCGCCGCCATATAGATCGTCGAAAGATCGTCCCACACCGAAATCTTGCCACGGTATTTCGGATCCCAAAGCACACTCCAGCTCTCAGGAGGCTGCGCAAAAACCGAAGTGTCGTAGAGCAGAGGATCTGGCCCCCACATGAACGGTACCCCGTACACCTGGCCTTTAAGACGGACCAGCGGCAGGGAAGTGAGTTGCGGGGAGAGTTGTCCGTAGCTCGGGATCTTCGTCAAATCCAGCGGCGCCGCCAAGTTCGCCGACGCAATCGACGCCGCCACATCGCTCGAAGGCGAAATCACATCATAGTTCCCGGCGCTGCCCCCGCGCAGTTTAGCCACCAGTTCATCACTCGATCCCATATAGGACGCCGAAACTTTGCAGTGACGCTGCTCCTCAAAAGCCTTCACGAATGACGGATCGGCATAGCCTTCCCACACCAGCAGATTCAGAGTCGGAATCCTCTTCATGCACGAACCGCCGAACATCGTCATCGCCAGCAGTGGCGCGAGTACTACTATCCGTCGGAAATTCATCTTCTCTCCCCGTCCGCAACGATCGTGCCGGACGTGCTCGTGCACACGGCCTCAAAACGTAGGGGGCGTGTTAATCCACAGCAACAACGTTTCCGCCCGCCCCGGATTTCTCCAGTGATGCGGCGTCGCACTTTCAAAGTAAAAACTGTCGCCCGTCTTCAGCCGGTACTCTTCATTCTCCAGCGTGATCGTCAATTCCCCACGCAGCACATAGAGAAACTCTTCGCCCTCATGCGTGTAAGAATCGCCACTGCCCGCCTCCGGCGCCACTCGAAACAGATGTGGCTCCATCACCGTGTTTCCCCAGGCCAGCAACTCCATGCGCACGCCCGGACCAGCTTCCAGAACCTTTCTTTGCGCGGGACGCACTTGCCGTGTGCTGGCGCCCGTGGCATCGAAAAAATCCAGAATGTTGGTCTTATAAAATCGCGCTAACTTGCGCAGCGTTCCCACCGACCCACCCATCTGCGACCGTTCCAGCGCGCTTAAGAATCCCACCGAGATGCCCACTGCCTGCGCCACCTGCGCCAGCGATAGCTTTTGCTTGGCCCGCAACTGCCGCAAGTGCGAGCCAATCGCTCCCGCGCTTCCGTTTGCGGCCGGACGCGCCCGGCCTTCCCGCCGCAGTAACTCGACAATCGCCGCTGCATTCAACCCCCGCACCTTCCGCAAAAACCGCGCCCGCTTCAGCAGCTTGACATCATCAGCCGTGTAAAGCCGGTACTTGCTTTCCGTGCGCCGCGGACGCGTGAGCCCCAGATTTTCCCAGGACCGGATGACCGACGGCGACACCCCCACGCGTCGCGCCACATCTCCGATCTTCAAGTAAGGTTCAGCGCTGGATGGTTTCATTGTCCACCGGATGGCATTCAAGTTTTCTATTGGAGGTAGTGCGTTTTTCTCCTTGACAGTATGCGTACCTCTTCTCTAACCTTGCGGGATTATAGCAAGGTTGCGGCTGCACACAAGCTGAAGCTTTCAAGAAAAAAACTTCTCCTTAAAGATGTCTGGAGGTTCCATGCCGTCTCACCGCGCCCGCTGGACCGCCGTTTGTCTTGCCGTTACGATCCTTCTGCTGCTCCCCACAACGCTTCCCGCGCAAGGCACCGGCGGACGAATCCTTGGCCGGGTGGCGGATCCCAGCGGCGCTGTTCTGGCGCATGTGAAAGTGGTCGCCACGAATGAAGCGACCGGGGTGAGCCGCGACAGCCAAAGCAGTGACAGTGGCGATTACACTTTTCCCGAAGTGCCAGTCGGGGTTTACACCTTGAGCTTCGAGCTGACGGGGTTCAAGAAAGATCTGCGGCATGGGGTGACCCTCGAACTCAATCAGATCGTCACCTTGAACATGGTGATGCAGATCGGGCAGGCGCAGGAGGTCGTCGATGTAACTTCGGAAGCTCCGCTCGTCGATACCACCAGCACTCAGCTCGGTGCGGTAGTCGACGACCGTACCGTCAGCCAACTTCCCCTCAACTCGCGCGACACTTATCAGTTCTTGCAGTTGCAGCCAGGGGTTATGTCGACCGTGGGCTCCAGCAACAGCATTGTGTACGGCAGTGACAGTCCGGGAGCGGTTTCAGTGAACGGCGGCCGCGGCCGCTCCAACAATTTCAGCGTCAATGGCGGCGATGCGAATGATCTCTTCGTCAACTTGCCCACCGTGCAGCCCACGCCCGATAGCATTCAGGAATTCCGCGTCATCACCAATACGTTCGACGCGGAGTATGGACGCAACTCCGGTTCCGTGATCAACGTCGTGACCAAGTCGGGCACCAATCAGTTTCACGGCAATGTCTATGAGTTTTTCCGGAACAAAGTCTTGAACGCTGACGGCTACTTCGATACCACGAAGCCGCAGTTCAACCAGAATCAGTTCGGCGGTACCTTCGGCGGACCCATCAAGAAGGATCGCACTTTCTTTTTTGCATCCTATGAAGGCCGCCGCATCCGCCAGGGCATTCCGTCGCCGGCTGTCACGGTGCCCAGTGCTCAAGAACGGCCATCAGCTGCGCAATCTTTCGCTGATTTTTCCGACTTGGGCAATACTTTTGGCGGTACCCTTGCCAACTCGGCCCTGCTTTCTAACCGGCCCGGCTGCCAGGCGGCCGTGACGGCAGCCGGGGGCGCAACCCTTGCAGACGGTGTTGCGTATGCAAGCATTTTCCCCAACAACCAAATTCCCTTGGCCTGCATGGACGCCACAGCTGTGGATCTGCTGCAGTTCGTCCCCACTCCGCGCACCGGGAACATCATCGAGAGCGTCCCCACAGAAGCCATTCGGGGCGACCAGCTCACCGTCAAGGTCGACCATAAGCTCACCGACAAGCAGAACCTCAGCATCTATTACTACTTTAATGACGATCGCACCCTGCAGCCCTTTTCGTTTTTCGAACTGGCCGGCGCGAACGTTCCCGGCTTCGGCAGCATTGTTGCCGAACGTTTCCAGCAATGGAACATCACCCACGATTGGACCATCAGCAACAGCACGGTGAACGAGTTTCACTTCACCTACAACCGTGAAGGTCAGTTGACGTTCCAGCACCCGCAGAACACGGAACTTGTGCAGAATTCGTGTCCTCCGGCGCCATCGTGGCTGACCAGCGTCACCGGGGCGGTGCCGTGTTTCTCCGATGGCACGCCGGGAAATCCGACTGGCATTCATCCCGGCCTTGGTCCGGCTCGTGAAGGTCTGCCCTTTATTTCCGTTGCCGGCGGTTTTAGTCTTGGCAATAACGCTGAAGGCGAACTTCCGCAGGTTGGGAACTCGTTTCAATTTGCCGACAATCTGACCAAAGTTGCCGGCACCCATACCCTCAAGTTTGGCGTCGATGCTCGCCGCCAGCGCTTCGATCAGACCCTTTACTTTAACGTCTCAGGAGAGCAGCTATTTTTTGGTGGTGGGCAGAACGACACGATCGCCAGCAACCCCGACGGCTCTTCGAATCTATATCCCAACTACTTGCTGGGCCTTCCTGATCAATATGGGGAAGGATCGGCCCAGGCTGAGCATGTGCGCAATACCGGGTTCTATCTGTTTGCCCAGGACAGCTGGAAGGTCAAACCCAATCTCACCCTGAACTATGGTCTGCGCTGGGAGCTCAATACTCCGCTCGCGGATCTCAGCAAACACGTGCAGACTTTCCGTCCCGGGCAGAGCAGCACGGTCTATCCCTGCGAAAATACGGCCAACACCGATTGTGCTTCGCAAACGCCGATCGGACTGGTCGTTCCCGGCGACGCCGGTATCCAACCCGGTTTAACTCAGACTTACTACAAGGCCTTCGCTCCGCGCATCGGGATTGCCTGGAGTCCCGGCAACTCCGGCAAAACCAGCTTTCGCGCGGGCTTCGGCATGTTCTATAACCCCATCGAGCAACTGGTACTCGAACAGTTCGGTGCCGAGCCTCCTTTCGGCGGGAGCATTATCCTCTCGGAGACGCAATTCAACACTCCATTTGTCAGCCAGGACGGCGCTACCACCTACCCGAACCCATTCAACGGCTTCATCACTCCCAAGCCAGGGGCCGCACAGGATTGGGCGCTCTTCGAACCCATTTTGCTCTTCGGCGATTTCCAGCCGCACATGCGGGCGCAGTATTCCGACCAGTACAACTTCACGATCCAACGGGAGCTCTCGCGAGATATGAAGCTTGAGGTCGCCTATGTTGGCTCACAAGGTCATCGCTTGCTGGCCACGCATGACGTGAACTACTCCAATCCGCAGACCTGCCTAGATATAAACACACTCGATGGCGCCGGTACTTGCGCTCAGTTTACCGAAGACGCCACCTACAACGTGACTGTCCCGACGGGATTCAATTTCCACATGCCCAACGGTTCGATCCTGCCGGGCTCTGGCCAAGCTCTCACGTTTGTCGGCCTGAGGCCCTATTCATCGCCCCAGTGCAATCCTATTACGGGCAACGGCTGCCCGCTTGCTTCCGGCGTTCCGGTTTTTACCAGCATCTTCGCTCAGGACACCATCGCCAACTCCGGCTACAACTCAATGCAGGTTTCCGTGGACAAACGTTTCGCTCACGGATTGCAGTTCACCGCCGCTTATACCTATAGCAAGTCGATCGACGAGGCTTCCAGCTTCGAAGGAATTCTGAATCCGCTCCCCGGTGCGAACAACCGCTCGCTTTCGCTTTTTGACGCTCGCCATCGCATCGTATTCAGTTACTACTGGGAGTTGCCGGTGCGCAAATTCAGCGGAGTGTCGGCCAAAGTGTTCAATGGGTGGGCTCTTTCTGGCATAACGAGTTATCAGACGGGATTTCCCATCCGCATCACGTCCAGCGCGGATAACGAACTCATGAACAGCTTCGACTTCGAATTGCCCGGCGAACCGGACCAGCTGGGTAAGTTCACTACCCAACATCCCCAGAGCAACGGCAATTATTATTTCAATCCGCAATTGTTCACCGAAAACACCACGGATCCAACCTGCGGGGGCAGTCTCTATGCTGGCTGCTATGATCCGAGCCTGCTCGGGCGCGTGGGCAACGCTCCCCGCACTATCTGTTGCGGACCGGGCATTAGCGATACCGATATCGCCATCCTGAAGAACGTCCCGCTCAGGGAGAAAATGCACTTCGAGTTCCGGGCCGAGGTGTTCAATCTTTTCAATCACACGCAGTTCTTTAACCCGGATGGCAACAGCACTGACGGCTCTCAATTCGGCCAGGTAACCCAGGCGAAGGATCCGCGTCTGATGCAGTTCGCTTTGAAGTTCTACTTCTAATTGGTAGGAGTAGAGTTAAAGGAGATCCAACCACCCGGACGGTCCGCCGTCCGGCATTCTAATGGCCGCCGGTTCACCAGAGTGACGACGGCTTGAGTCACCCCGGAGCAATCTGATGTATCCCGACCTACAGAAGGAGCTCGACACATTCGAGCGCCGCACCCCTAAATCAGCCGAAGCGCACAAGAAAAATCTCAAACGAATTCCGCTCGGCGTGGCCAGCAACTATCGCCATTACGATCCCTGGCCGATCTTCGTGAAAGAAGCCAGTGGCAGCAAGTTTCGCGACCTCGATGGTAACGAATACATCGATCACAACCTGACCTTCGGCGCCCTCATGGCGGGGCACTGCCATCCTGCGGTGATGAAAGCCGTCGAAAAACGTCTTTCCACCGGCACTATGTTCGGGATGCCGCATGACCTGGAATGGGAACTGGCGGAAGAAATCTGCAATCGCTTTCCCGTGGAGATGTGCCGCTTCGGCAACAGTGGCACCGAAGCCACCATGCACGCCATCCGCCTGGCGCGTGCCGCCACGGGCCGTGACAAGATTATTAAATTTGAGGGCGCCTACCATGGCCTGCATGATTCCGCTCTGGTCAGCGTCAAGCCGCACGCTCCCGAATTCGGCGACATCGATAATCCCACGGCTGTCCCAGGTGGACTCGGCGTACCCGAGTCGGCTATCGCCAATGTAAAGATCGCCACGTTCAACAATCTCGCTACCGTCGAGCGCCGCTTCAAAGAAAATCCCGGCGAGATTGCCGCTATCATTCTCGAGCCGATCCTGATGAATGTTGGCCTCTGCATGCCTGAGGCCGGATTCTTGAAAGGCCTCCGCGACATCGCCACGAAAAATGGCGCGCTCCTGATCTTCGACGAAGTGAAAACCGGTGCCAAGCTGGGTTGGGGCGGCGCGTCGGAATACTTCAACGTTCATCCGGACATGATCTGCCTGGCCAAATCCATCGGCGGCGGACTGCCTCTCGCGGCGTTCGGCGCCAGCACGTCGGTGATGGACCTGATCTCGCAACATAAAGTTTTCCACGGCGGCACCTACAACACCAATCCGGTTTCCATGGCTGCAGGACTCGCCACATTTCGCGAAGTTCTCACTCGCGATAACTATGCGCACGTCGACAAACTCGGCAAAAAACTTGCCGACGGATACCGCAGGACCATCGCGAAGGTCGGCCTTCTGGCCTACATCGCGCAAGCCGGTGCCAACGGCGCGCTGATGTTTTATCCCAAGGAAATTCGCAACTACCGCGATTGGACGACGATCGATATCGACCTCTGGCGGCACTACTGGTTCGCCATGGTCAACCGCGGCGTGATGGCACAGCCCTATTGGTGGGACGAGCAATGGACGATTTCGGTCCAGCACACCGAGGCCGACATCGATAAGCATCTATCTGCCTTCGATGACATTGCCGGGTCGCTGGCGAAAGCGCAGCAGGAACGGGTTGGCCAGCCCGTATTAGCCGCGCACTAGATTTGCTTGTGCCGGGCGGACACTCTTGTTCGCCCGGCATGCACCACCACGAAAGATGTAGAGACAGCCGCCTCAGCTTGCCCTGAGCGCAGTCGAAGCGACTGTCCGCCGCCAACGCGAAAGCGAGGCGTCTCGAGCAACTTTGTCCACTACCACCCAACCCGCCACTCAGCCCCACTTGATCCGCGCCCTCGGACGCCGCGATCTTGTTCTCCTGTTCGTAGTTGCCGTCTTCAATCTCAACGTAGTCCCTTCGATCGCCGCCAATGGCGGCGTCACCATTTGGCTCTGGATCATCTCTCTTCTTCTCTTCTTCTGGCCGCAAGGTATCGCCGTCATCGAACTGGCTCACCGCTATCCCGGAGAAGGCGGCGTCTATCTCTGGGCCAAAGAAGTCTTCGGCGACTTCCACGGATTCCTCTCCGGCTGGTGCTACTGGACCAATAACATGCTCTACGTGCCGACCGTAATGCTTTATTTCGTCGGCGTGTCGGTTTACGTGCTCGGGCCGTCGCATCTGGCGCTGGCGGAAAACAAGTTTTTCGCGTCCACCACTTCGCTGGTTCTGCTGGCTCTCCTCACTGCGCTAAACATTGTTGGTCTCGGCGTGGGTAAGTGGATTAACAATCTTGGGGCCATCGGAACCTTCATCGCCGCAGCGGTCCTGATCGGTCTTGGCGTGGTGATGTGGTCGCGGTTTGGCACCACCATCACTGCGGCAGATTTCAAAATCCCTCCTGACCCGCGCTTTGTCCTGAATTCCTTCGGTGTCATCTGCTTCGGTCTGGTTGGCCTCGAACTCGCCTCCGTCATGGGAGATGAGATCCAAGATCCTCGCCGCACCCTGCCAGGTGCGGTGGCTTGGGGGGGCGTCCTCTCCGGCATTCTTTATGTGGGAGCGACGCTCACTCTGCTCATCGCTGTTGGAAAGAATGTCAATGTGCTGCAGGGCATCGTCCAAGCCGTGAGTCATATGTCTGGCATACTCGGTCTCGGGTGGATCACCATTCCATTCGCGCTGATGCTCAGCCTATCCATTGCCGGCATCGGTTCCGCATGGATGGGCGGCTCAGCCCGAATTCCCTTCGTCGCTGGCCTCGATTCTTATATGCCTTCCTGGCTCGGCAGGATTCACCCGCGTTACGCCACGCCCTATGCCGCATTGATCGTCCAGGGAGTTGTTTCTGCGCTTTTAGTACTGGGAAATTTTTACGGGTGGTGGTTCTGGGACAAGCTGATGGGCGTTTTTGGATTACTGCCCGTGCTGTATCTGAGTCCGGCGGGTGCGGGAGAAGTATTCCAGAAGCTGCTGTCTCTCGCCGTCGTATTACAGCTTGTCCCATTCCTTTATATGTTCGGTGCGCTCATTCGGTTTGCCGTGAAAGAATCCGCGCCACGCGGCCAGTACAGCCGCAGCACACTGTTCTTGGCCGGCACCAGCGGCCTGCTCACGACCATGCTGGGAATCACGCTGGTATTTTTTCCCGCCCAGCAGATCACATCGCTGTGGTCCTATGAACTGTGGATGTTCGGCGGCACTCTGTTTTTCGTTGGCCTCGCCGCATTTTTCTTTTTCGTCTACGGCCGCCACAAAGCGCCGCAAGAACTTGAAACGGTCGCGACTTTGGTAGCACCGCGGTAAGAAGAGACTATCGGGGCTTCAGGCCCTGACGCAACCAGGAGGTCGAAACAAATGCCCGGCGGAGTTACCACAGAAGTCCGCACCTACCAGATGTACATCAATGGCGAATGGGTCGCGAGCACATCCGCGAAAACGTTCCCCGTCTACGATCCCTCCACGGAAGAGGTTATCGCCCAGGTTCCTGACGCCGGTCCCGATGACGTCAACCACGCTGTGGCCGCTGCCAAAGCCGCTTTCGAAGATGGCCCGTGGAGCACGAGCACCGCGCAGGAACGGGGCCGGGTTCTCTTCCGGCTTTCGGACAAAATCCGCGCCAATCTTCCTGCGCTAGCCGAACTCGAATGCCGCAACACCGGCAAGCCTATCGTCGAAGCCGAATTCGACATCAATGACGCCGCCACCTGCTTCGAATACTACGGCGGCCTCGCCACGAAAGTTGTCGGCTATGTGAACCCCGTGCCCGACAACGCGATGTCTCTTTCGCTCAAGGAGCCCGTCGGCGTCGCCGGACAAATCATTCCCTGGAATTATCCGCTCCTCATGGCAGCATGGAAACTCGCGCCTGCAATTGCTGCCGGCTGCACCTGTATTCTCAAGCCCGCCGAACAAACTCCGCTTACTGCGCTCGAAGTCGCAAAATACTTCGCCGACTGCGGCCTGCCTCCGGGCGTGGTGAACATCGTTACCGGCTTCGGAGAATCCTGCGGCGCTCCCCTCGTTCAGCATCCCGACGTCAATAAGATCGCTTTCACCGGCAGCGCCGCGGTCGGGAAAATTATCGTGAAACAGGCCGCCGACACTGTTAAGCGAGTCACGCTCGAACTCGGCGGAAAGTCGCCCAACATCTTTTTCGCCGATGCCGACTTTGATGCCGCCATCGACGGGGCGCTATTCGGGGTCTTCATCAATCAAGGCGAAGTTTGCTCCGCCGGCAGCCGCATTCTGGTGCAGAAATCGATCTATAAGAATTTCGTGGAGGCCATGACGGAGAAAGCAAAGAAGATCAAACTCGGTCCGCCCCTCGATCGCGAAACCAAGATGGGTCCGCTCGTCAGCAAGGAACAATACGATCGCGTCAACTCCTACATCGCGATCGGCAAGAAAGAAGCCAAGCTCGCTTCCGGCGGAGGACGTCCCGAGAAGATCGGCAAAGGCTACTACGTGCAGCCCACGATTTTCTCGGACGTCAGTAACTCCGCCCGCATTGCCCGCGAAGAGATCTTTGGCCCGGTAGCCGCTGTGATTCCTTTCGAAGACGAAAAGGATGCGCTCAAGATCGCGAACGATTCGCCTTACGGCCTGGCCGCTGCCGTCTGGACTCGCGATATTTTCAAAGCCATGCGTACGGTGAAAGCTCTACGGGCAGGAATCGTCTGGGTGAATCACATGCAGCCGACATACGTCGAAGCTCCCTGGGGCGGATACAAACAATCGGGTTTCGGCCGCGAACTTGGCCCCTGGGGCATCGAAGAATATCTCGAAACCAAACAGGTCTACATCAACCTGAATGAAGCGCCAATCGGCTGGTACTGATAAATGAGAGGACGATCCTTAAAGCCCGGTCATCCTCAGCGACGATTGATCTTCGCGCCCAAGCGCGAAGATCAACCGCAGTCAGAAGATCAACCGCAGTCAACGGACCCCCGTACAGCGTGTAGCGCCCCTGCCGCCTCGGGGAATTCTCACGAGAAACTGACATGAGCACAATCCGACTTACCACCAAAATTCCCGGCCCCAACTCTCTGGCCCTCTTCGAGCGCCGCGCTCAAGCCGTGCCCCGCGGCCTTTCCCACGGCACTCCCATCTGTGTCGCCAAGGCCGAAGAGGCATGGCTGGAAGACGTCGACGGTAACCGCTACATCGATTTCGCGGGAGGGATCGGCTGCGCTAACGCGGGCCATCGTCAAGAAGCCGTCGTTGATGCCATTCGCGGCCAGCTCGATAAATTCCTCCACATGTGTGTCCAGGTCACGCCCTACGAAGGCTACATTCGCCTCGCCGAGCGTATGAACGAAGTTACGCCGGGAAAGTTCCCGAAGAAGACTCTCTTCCTGAACAGCGGCGCTGAAGCCGTGGAGAATGCGGTGAAGATTGCCCGCGCTTACACCAAGCGTCCCGCAATCATCGCTTTCGAGGACGCCTTCCACGGGCGCACCATGATGACGCTCGCGCTCACCAGCAAGACGCATCCTTACAAAGCTGGCTTCGCTCCCTTCCCCGGCGACGTCTATCGCGTCCCCTTCGCCTACTGTTACCGCTGTTCGTATAACTTGGAATATCCCGCGTGCGATCTCTATTGCGCGCGCCATCTCGAAGATAGTTTCAAACGCGTCGTCGCCAACGAAGAAGTAGCTGCAGTTATCGCGGAACCGGTCTTGGGCGAAGGCGGGTTCGTTGCCCCTCCGCCAGACTATTTCAAAGTTCTAATCGAGCTCTGCCACAAACACGGCATTCTCTTCATCGCCGACGAAGTGCAATCCGGCTTCGGGCGCACCGGCGCGCTCTTCGCCAGCGAACGCTACGGCATCGAACCCGATCTGCTGGTGACGGCGAAATCCCTCGGCGGCGGCCTGCCCCTTGCTGCAGTCACAGGCCGCGCCGAAATTATGGATGCGCCCGTCCCCGGCGGCCTCGGCGGTACCTTCGCCGGCAATCCGCTCTCCTGCTCCGCGGCTTTGGCTGTATTGGAGTTGTTTGAAACAGAACATTTGCTAACCCGCGCTAACGAACTCGGCGACCGCTTCCTGCGCCGCGCACGCGAATGGCAGCGTCGCTGGCCTATGGTCGGCGATGTGCGCGGTCTTGGTGGCATGCAGGCCATCGAATTGGTGAAGTCGAAAGAAACGAAGACTCCAGCCACGGATGAAACCAAACAGATCACACAGTATTGCTACGAACACGGCCTGATCACGATCACCGCCGGTTCCTACTCCAACGTGATCCGGGTTCTCGTCCCGCTCGTCGCCACCAACGAGCAAATGGACGAAGGCCTGGACGTACTGGAATCCGCACTAGCCGCCGTCTGCGACAGGAAAGGCGCAGTAGCGCAGCTGGTCTAAAAAAGTTTGTCATCCTGAGCGAGGATTGATCTTCGCGCCCGAGCGCGAAGATCAACCGCAGTCGAAGGACCCCGGCGAGGCGTGTATCATTACTGCAGTCGCGAGGAATTCTCACGATGCACCCGCTCTTCGCGATAAGTCGAGGTGAATCAATGACCACAGTAGCCGCGTCCCCAGCCATCAAACTCACGAACTACATCAACGGCCAACGGGCCGAATCGTCCGCGACAGAATGGCGCGATGTAATCAATCCCGCCACGGGAGAAACGCTGGCCCAAGTCCCGCTCGCCGACGCCGCTGAAGTCAACCAAGCCGTCGAAGCCGCCGCCGCTGCTTTTCCCGAGTGGCGCCGCACGCCCCCTGAAGACCGCATCCAGCCGCTCTTCAAGCTGAAGATGTTGCTCGAAGATCACATCGACGACGTCGCCCGCATCATCACGCAGGAAAACGGCAAGACCTTCACCGAAGCCAAAGCTGAGATGCGCCGGGCGATTGAAAACGTTGAGGTGGCTTGCGGTATCCCCATGATGATGCAAGGCTACAACCTCGAAGACGTCGCCCGCGGCATCGACGAGATGATGATCCGTCAACCCCTCGGCGTCACCGCTGCAATCGTCCCCTTCAACTTTCCCGGCATGATTGCGTTCTGGTACCTGCCTTACGCCATCGCCACAGGAAACACGTTCATCCTGAAGCCGTCCGAGCGCGTCCCGCTCACCATGCGCTACGTTTACGAACTCCTCGAAAAAACCGGATTGCCCAAGGGGGTAGTAGGTCTGGTCAACGGGGGAAAAGCTGCGGTCGACGCGCTGCTTGACCATCCCAAAGTCCGCGCCATCAGTTTCGTTGGATCGACTCCGGTCGCGAAGTACGTCTACTCGCGCGCCGCCGCCAACGGCAAACGCGCGCAGTGTCAGGGCGGAGCCAAGAATCACGTCATCGTTCTTCCCGACGCCGATATGCCTATGGCCACGCAGATCATCAGCGACAGCGCCTTCGGATGTGCCGGCCAGCGCTGCCTCGCCGTCTCGGTCGCGATCACAATCGGCGAAGCGCAGAAAACTTTCCGCGATTCCATTGCCGACGCCGCCTCCAAGCTTAAAGTTGGGAACGGTCTCGATAAAGATGTGCAGATGGGCCCAGTAATCACGCAACAAAGCAAAGAGCGTGTCGAATCGCTCATCGGGCTCGGCGAAAAGCAGGGTGCGAAGATTCTGCTCGACGGCCGCAACTCGAAAATTCCGAAATATGAATCCGGCAACTTCGTGAACCCAACGATTCTCGACCACGTTCCTGCAACCAGCGATCTCGCCGACACGGAAATCTTCGGTCCCGTGCTCAGTCTCGTTCACGCCGACAGCATGGACGAAGCTCTCGCCTTTCTCGAGCAGAGCGTCTACGGCAATCAGGCATCGCTTTTTACGTCGAGCGGATCGGCGGCGCGCCGCTTCCGCTACGAAGCTCCCGCCGGCAACATCGGTATCAACATCGGAGTCGCGGCGCCCATGGCCTACTTTCCCTTCAGCGGATGGAAGAACAGTTTCTTCGGCGATCTCCATGGCCAGGGCCGGGACGCCATCGAGTTCTACACCGACAAGAAAGTCGTAGTCGAACGCTGGGCCAAGGAGCACAGCCGCAAGTTCTAGGCTTCGCACGCAGCAGTCAGAAGAGAAAATGAGACTTCTCAGCACAGAGTCCCAGAGAAATCGAAAACGCGCAAGACCCTCCAACCGCTGCGATCACCGTCGCAGCCGTCGCGGTGCATCGTCAGCTTGGACCTGGCAACGCCTCGATCACAAAAAAGCTGAAACTGAAGCAAAGGGACTGGAGTTTGTTTTTCTCTATGTCTCTGTGACTCTGTGGTGAACGATTTCAAAGAGGAATTTATGATTACCACTGTTGCAAGTCCCGCCATGTCCGGCCAGGAAATCATCGACCTATCCCGAAAGCACACGCTTTTCGAATGGTCCGCGCAATCGAAAGTCGACCCCATTGCAGTCGGCAGCGCCAAGGGGATTTACTTCTACACGCCAGAAGGCAAGCGCTTCATCGACTTCAACAGCCAACTCATGTCCGTCAACATCGGACACGGCGACCCGCGCGTCATCCAGGCCATCAGCGATCAGGCCGCGACGCTCGCCTACGCGAACCCTTTCATGGCTACTGAGGTTCGTGCGCGTCTTGGCGCGAAGCTCGCCGAAATCACTCCCGGCGATATTGACACCTTTTTCTTCACCAACGGCGGCGCTGAGGCTAACGAGAACGCCATCAAGCTCGCGCGCTTCTTCACCGGACGCCACAAGATTATGGCACGCTATCGCTCCTACCACGGCGCGACCGCGGGAGCGATCACCCTCACGGGCGATCCGCGCAGATGGGCTGCGGAGCCTGGCATTCCGGGCGTGGTTCACGTGCTCGACCCTTATCACGGCATCGAGCGCGGATGGGATTCCGCCGAATCTTCGCTCGCCATGATTGAAGAGACTATTCAGCTCGAAGGTCCGCAGACGATTGCGGCGTTTATTCTCGAACCAGTGACGGGAACCAACGGCATTCTTGTTCCGCCTGATGGATATCTGGAAGGCATTCGCAAGCTCTGCGACAAATACGGCATCTTGATGATTGCCGATGAGGTGATGTCTGCCTTCGGACGGACTGGTGCGTGGTTCGCGGTCGATCACTGGAAGGTTGTTCCCGACTTGGTGACTATGGCTAAGGGATTAACGTCCAGCTATCTTCCCCTGGGCGCGGTCGGCATGCGTCATCACATCGCGCGACATTTTCAGGACAAGGTGTTTTACGGAGGACTCACTTACAACAGTCATCCCATGGGATGCGCGGCGGCGCTGGCGACAATTCGCGTGTATGAAGAAGACGGACTGATCGAGAATGCGAAAACAATGGGCGCGATCATGAAGCAACTGGGTGCGGAGTTGCAGGCGAAACATCCGTCGGTGGGAGCGGTGCGCTCGATTGGATTATTTGGTATCGTCGAATTGATTCGAAATCGCAAGATGCGTCAGCCGATGGCGCCGTTCAACGGCACGTCCGATGAAATGACTGCTCTGGGACGCTTCTTCCGCGAACAAGGGCTTTACACTTTCGTTCGCTGGAACACTTTCTTCACCAATCCCCCGCTGTGCATCAACGAGCAGCAGTTGCGCGAGGCGTTCGCCATTATTGATCGCGGACTTGAGATCACGGATAAAGCTGTAAACTAGCCGCGAAAGTTGTTGGTTAGCGAACACCCCTTCGACTTTCCATCCCGGTTTGCGATTTCGATCTTGGAAGAGCCAAGAACCATGGCGAGGGCGATTGATCAAGGGAACCTTCTCACAGAGGTCTACGCGAGTTCAACGCACCTGGAGCAGTTGCACCGGTAGCGAGGGTGACCGGGCATGGTGGCGTGGCCGCAGGCGGGACAAAGGAACCATTCGCCGTCAGCTCTTGCGTTCATGAGTTTGAACTTTTTATCCTCGACGCAATAAGGGCAGCGGATGGCCGTTGTGCCATCGCCCTTGATTCCCTTTATTCTTGCGACCAGCGCGTAGCACGGTTCATGTACGGGAAAGCCATGGCCGTCGGTAGCGGCGGAGGCGGCAGTGAGAGGTTTGGAGCAGATAACGCAGCTTGCGATTGTGGCGTTCATCGTTATCAATATTGAACGGCGGCTTAAGGCGGCTATCAGGATAGTTTTAGGTTTAAGTAATTCATTTGTATGTCCGCTAGCGCACACAGGTTTTGTTTTTTCCCGCCGTGGAAGCCACCAACTAAATGCTGCCCCGTCGATCAATCATCGTTATTAAAATCAAAGGTGAAGGACAGAATCTGCCGGAGCGAAGGCAGTGTTTGTCCCACATTTTCCTAAGTCGAGAAAACGCAAGCTGGCTATATCCGCGCGAGGAGCACGAATCCGTCGTGACTTCCGCGTAGAACACTTATGCACAAATGGTTTCGCACTGCCGGGATCTTTTTGCTGTTCGTGGTAACTGCGGTAGCAAACGGGCTGCCGCCGCAGACAAGTGCCCCGACGAATCAAGAGTCCAAGTCGGCGAAGACCCGCGTGATCGGGCGCAAGCTTCAGGAAAAAGGTGTACCGAATTTTGGTGAGGTCACTCCTTCGCTCTATCGCGGAGGGCTGTTGAATTCCACGGGTTTAAAAGCGCTGGCGAAGATGGGCGTTAACATTGTTGTGGATACCCACGCCCACGACGCCAGTGAAGAACGGGAAGCGAAGAGCCTGGGGATGAAATATGTAGCGATCCCGTGGCATTGTCCCTGGCCCAGGGACGAAGTCTTTGCAAAGTTTCTTAAGGTTCTGCACGAGAACAGGGGAGAAAAAGTTTTTGTGCATTGCCGCCTCGGAGATGACCGGACCGGAATGATGGTCGCAGCATACCGCATGGCGGAAGAAGGCTGGAGCGCGGACGAGGCGATGAACGAGATGAGAACCTTCGGGTTCACGCGGGCGCATCATTTCATCTGCCCCGGGCTGGCGAGTTACGAGAAACATTTTCCTGAGCGGTTGAAGGACAGTCCCGCGTTCGCGAAAATGCGGGTAAAACAGTAGTTGTTCCTAGCCCTCTCGCGATAACGACTGCGGCCGGGGGGTCAGAAAGTGCGGGTGGGAAATCAAAAGCCCGGCCTGATCGGGGCCGGGCTGGTTTCTCGGGGTTGCCAAAAATGCTAGGCAGCCGCGGATCTCTTTGTGCGACCCTCCGTCGTGACCGGTTGAGCTACCTTGCGTACGAGGAAGGGTTGCAGGTTCGGCTCAGAACCCGCCCACTCTAAACTGACAATGGAGTGTCCGGGCTGGCACGTAACGAAATAGCGTTCTCCGTTGGGGCTGGTTACTTCGAATTTGCCGGTCTCGCCCTGTAGAGCTTCGGCAACGTCGTAGGTCGAAATGCTATCGTTCAGTTTCATGGGACTTCCTCCATTCTGTATTTCAGGTTGTTGGTTGGGGTTGTCCCTGCCCTAGGGAAGAGCGTTACGTTCATGATAGAACACTGAACGATGACGTCAAGGCCAAGCTTCGCTTTTTTTTGGTCAAATTCATACTAGGAGATTTACCTGAGGACCGACGGATGGCGCGTGGAACGAAAAGTCATAGGGCGATCGGATTGAGAGAGCCGGCACGCGGGGCTGCGGCAAGAAACAATTCAGCGAGCGACCCGCCTTATGTCGTCGATCCGCGCGTGCGTATTGGGCACGTGCACTTGAAGGTGGCCGACCTGCAGCGGGCGTTGCGTTTTTATAATGGCGTGCTGGGACTGGAAGTCACGCAGCGCTACGGCGACGGAGCGGTGTTTTTGTCGGCGGGCGGATACCATCATCACATCGCGTTGAATACGTGGGACAGCCTGGGAGGCTCACCCCCGCCTGCGGGCGCGACGGGACTGTACCATACCGCAATCGTTTATCCCACGCGAGCGGCGCTGGCAACGGCGTTGCGAAGAGTGCTGGCGGCAAACATTCCGCTGGCGGGCGCGGCGGACCATGGCGTGAGCGAGTCGATTTACCTGAATGATCCCGATGAAAACGGGGTTGAATTGTATTGTGACAAGCCGAAGGACAAGTGGCCCTACGCTCCCGACGGCAAATTGGAAATGTACACGCGACGGCTGGACTTGCACGGACTGTTGAACGAGGCTCCCGCGGGAAGCGAATTGGAGAGCGGGCCGCGAGACTTGTAGGGTTTGTTTTGAGCAGTGCTGAATCGTCAGCTTTTCTAGGTGAGCGCACCCCGGAATTTATCAGTAGCCGCTACAGATCGAGGAAACGACTGCGATCCTGCGCGCCAGGCAGAGGGCAGGTTTCGAAGCGGCCGAAGATGCGGTATCGGCTCCGCGCAACCATGTTGTAAGCCGAATCGCGGAAAAATCTTGGCAGCATTTGCAGAAGAAATGCGGCTAGTTTATAGAGGCCTCCGAATTGTTTGAGGACGAAGAGCGCCGCGTCGGAGCGGGAGAGTATGAGTTCGCCTGGATGTTCGGAATTTTGCGCGACGACCACGTAGACCGTATCCAGATCGCCCGGGCTAAGGTGATGGCTCGCCAGGATGCGTGAGGCAAAAGTTCCCTGCAGCGACGCGAAACGGAATATTGCGTTGCTGTCGCGGCGAATGATGAACCGGACCAGGCGGTTGCAAAGTCCACAGACGCCGTCGTAGAGGACGATGGGGTTGGGCATGGATAGATATCGATGACTCTAACACCAGATTGCACCGGCCCCGGCGTTATGAGATCAGACCTGGGAGGTCAGGCCTTGGATTAGATCGCAAGCTCAGTTTGTCATCTGAAAGGGAAGAGTTGGTGGTGTACACTGGCGCCGTTTTTAGATTGTTCGATTCCTTATCGAGGCCGGATGATATGGTGAAACAATTCCGAGTTCTCTTGGCTGCCGGATGTCTTACTGTTCTGTTGGCGCCCTTCGCAGACAGTCAGGACAGCAAGAAGAAGGTGAATGACGAAAGCGATCTGCCCCGGTTCACCTACCCCATGTCCAGTCGCGCATCCGAATTGTTGCAAGCCGATGTAACGACCTTCAATGCGTTCGCGGCTAAGGTACGAACTGATCTGGAAACCATCCTGCGCGATTACGAAGTCGCGGACAAAGCCACGGTGCGGTCGTTGTTGGCCGCAAAGTTGAATCTCCAGCTCCTCGATGGCGAGCCCGGCCGGCTCTGGAAACGGCGAAGATGATTCGCGGGCTGGAAGAAAAACCTTCACCGCGGCTCACCACAGGCCTCTACGCCCAGTCCTTGCTGGAGGCCGAGATCGAGGCAAAGAGCAGCAGCGGTTCCGAGTTCGAGCAAGACTTCGCCAAGCATTACCAGAAAGCGGTAGAAGCTCTGCCGTGGGATGTGGTGCAGGACTGGGCAAAATCGAGCCGCGGCGGAGCCCAGTTACTTTCGAAAGCCGGCATTGTCGGGTCTGTGAAAACCGACATTGATCCGGCGGTGGAGAAATCTGGAGTATTGGACAATCAGCAGGCGTGGGAGTTAGTTGGGGACCGAGTGGAATTGCAATTTGGTGTGCCGTTGAAGGCGGTGCGCGCGGAAATTCTCGGGAAATACATTGCGGCGCACAATGTTGTGAAGCCCGATATCTGGGCGGCGCGCGAGATGACGCTGAAGGCTGGGGATAAGCTTACGCCGGTTTTGATTGGAATCTGGGATTCAGGGGTCGACGTATCGATATTCGGAGACCAGGTGTTCACCGATTCGCATCCCACGGTCAGTGGAGCGCATGGACTGGCTTACACCGACGACGGGAATCCATCTCCATCGTGGCTTTTTCCGCTCACTGCGGCACAGCAGCAGGCGTATCCAGGCTTTCTTTCACAACTCAAAGGCTTTGTCGATCTGCAGAACGGCGTTGATTCGCCCGAGGCGAGCGCACTTCGCCTGAAGTTCAGCACGTCCACTTCAGACCAAATTAACCAGATGTTGGAACTGTTTAAAGTTCTCATTCACTATGTTCACGGAACTCACGTGGCCGGAATCGCAGTGCGGGGAGATCCCGCGGCCCGGCTTGTCGTGGCGCGATTTAATGATCAGCTGCCGGACCTGTCTTTCCAGCCAACGGCAGAATGGGCACGGAAAATGGGGGCGGACTTCCTCCAGATGTCAGATTATTTTCGAACTCGCAATGTAAGAGTTGTGAACATGAGTTGGTCCGACGATCCCTCAGAGTTTGAAACATGGCTCTCGAAAACCGGTGCAGGGGCAGACCCAGCAGAACGGAAGCGGCGGGCTCTTGAACTCTTCCAGATCTGGCATGATGCAGTTGAGACGGCCATCAAGAGCGCCCCGAATACTTTGTTTGTTTGTGCCGCGGGCAATAGCGACAGCAATGCGGGATTCGAGAAGGACGTACCGGCTTCTTTGCATTTGCCTAACCTAATTGCAGTAGGCGCAGTCAATCAGGCAGGGGACGAAACTTCGTTCACCAGTTACGGCGATACTGTTGTCGTGGATGCCGATGGCTACAACGTTGAGAGTTATGTTCCCCGTGGTACGAGGCTCCAGCTGTCGGGAACTTCCATGGCGTCGCCGAATGTTGTCAACCTGGCAGCGAAATTATTCGCTCTCGATCCTTCGCTCACTCCCACGCAAGTTGTCGATCTGATCAAGCGTGGTACAACCGCCACCGAGGATGAACGGCGTCACTTGATCGATGAGAAGCGCTCCATCGCACTGATGCATGATGCGAAGTGATCACCGAAGTGATTACCAAGGTATGCGATGGGGAGGGCGTTAGACGAGAATTAGAGCGGCAGGCTAGGATGACTGCTCCGCGCCTGATTCTGCGGCTTTGCATTCTGACATTTTCTTTATCTCTGAACGAAGTTCTCGCGCTTATTGGGGGTGTCGGAGGCTGGCATCGTCAGGCGCAGGATCTCATCATCGAGAACTTTGAGACGAGCCCGTAATGCCTCTACGAACATTGTCGAACCTTCTGCTCGAAACCATGTCTGAACGGAGGAGCTTCGGCTGCCTGCACTTGCGCAATGGTCGAGGCGGCTGTCGGCATACGAATTATCGGGTCGAGCCTAAGCGGAGGAGTTCGGCGCGCAGGCGCGGGTGATGCTGAGTATGACGGAGGTAGGGCATTTCGTTGAGCGCGGACTTGGCGCGGATAATTTTGATCAGCTGATCCTTTTCGGCTGGTGTCCAACTAGAGAGATCGGGAATTTGCGCCAAAATCAACGACCAGTTTTCTAAGGACTGCAGTTGGGTTCGACCCCAGCGGGACGCGTTAATTCCTAGGGCGCGGATTGTGGTGTGAGTGCAGGCTTTTTGGATTTCTTGGCTGTCGCCGTTGAAATCGCGCGACATGCGACGATTGATAAATAAGCCGAGATTGTAGGTGGAGAAGGTGTCCCAGGGGCCCTCGCTGGCGAAAGCCGGAGAGATTTCAGCCGACGGGCGAATGTCATAAAACATGTGCGCTTCCGCCAGGCGTCTAAGAATTCGCGCGGGTGTTTTGTAGTGCCGGTTGGCGGCGATTTTCTTTTCTTCCCGCTCGCACAACCTCCGGAGATCTGCGCGTCCAGAGCGGAATCCTAACTTGCGGTAGAACCAGAAGGCGCCCGAATCGATGGCTTCATCGTTGTTCTGCCCGATCTGATAGGGATAAATCGAAATACATTTCGCGGCCGTGAGAGCCTGGAGGCAGCGAAGGGCTTGAGCGTAGATCCAGGCGGTCTCGCCCTGGCGATAGGTGTAGAAAGTGTTGAAGCCAATTTCAATCCAGTCGCAGAGGCCGATGGCCTCAATGTAGTTGATGGGAACGCCGTTTTTTAGGGTGTAGCCGGCAATGTAGGCGCGGAGCGGGAGACGGCGACTCGCCGGCAGTCCCCAGAAATGCATGACGACGCCACGCCCTAGCTCAGCACGGACGACGGACTGCGGATCGCCAAGCGTAGTACCGTACAGCTCGCGGTAGCGAACAGCCATGACTTCGCGAACGGCGTTCATGACGGATTCTCCGGCGGCATCGGAAAGTTTTTCGAACTTGGGCGCGGGCTGGGCCAGTTCATGGGAGAGCGAGACTTCGCTGCGCTGGATGAGCGACCCGGAATGGAAGTAAAAGCGGCGGGGACGGATCCAGTTGCGAGTACGGGAAAGCTTTAGGTTTTCAAGTCTCCAGCGAACGGGGAGATGAAGTGAGTCGTAGAGTTCGGCGCGTTGGCGATCAGGGAGCGGGAGTTGCGCGAAGCGCTGGATGAGCCAGAGCAGAGCATGCTTCCGGCCGCGGGCGGAATCCAGCCAACTTCTCCACCGGATGTTGGCTTCAACCTCGGAATCTTCTTCTAGGAGCGGGATGAAACGCGGCCAGATCGAGCCGCGAGCGCGCTCGGATTGATCGTCGTCCCAGTAATCCTCCCAGGCGACATCGACATTGCGAGGAATGCGGCGCACCAGCCACTGGGCGACGTCGAAGGAAAGCGTATCCTGCATGGTAGTGTCGGCGAGGCCGGAAGTATCGAAGTCGTCGAATGCGGACATGTTTGCGTGGCAGGCGCGAAGTTTGCTGACGCGCTGATGGAAGGCGTTGAGGAGTCTCTCGACGCGCGACACCAGAGACGGCGCGTGCGGGAAAGCGCGGAGGAAAAGCAAGCACTCGTGAAAGCGAATCAGCTGTTGCGGGTCTGTGAATTCGAGCCTCGAAAGCTGACTGAGGACTTTATTGATAACCGCAGCGCTCCCGGAGTCGAAGCGACTCTTAACGGCTTCGAGTTGCGTGAGGATTTCGTCTGAGTTGTCAGGAGCACGCGGCATGGGTGGCGCAATAGTGTACCCCATGCGCACCCGATGAAGCTGATGATGTCGTCACTCCAGGATAACTTCAAGATCCGGAACAAGGTCGACGTCTATTTCAGGCCGAGGCCGCCATTGAAGTGCTGGATAACTCCATAGCACTCGCAAGCCACGGCTTCCAGGCTCTTGCGATTCAATATCTTAACGGTACCGCGCAGGTTCTCTATCAGCCCGGCGTCTTCAAGGACCCCGGCGGCCAAGCTGACGCTGGGGCGTCCCGTACCGAGCATCTGAGCGAGGAAGTCGTGCGTTAAAGGAAGCAACTGGGAGTCGAATCGATCCTGACACATCAGCAGCCAGCGGGCGAGGCGCTGGTCAATTCCATGCAGCCGATTACAAGCGGCGAGCTGGGCGACCTGCATCCCGTGCATCAGGCCGAAGTGCCCTAATTTCGAGCGCAGTGCCGGAGCCGACAGCAGAATGTCCTGGAACACTTCCGCCCGTATGCGCATACCGCTTCCCGCCATTTGCATGATCGCCCGGAAGATTTCCCGGTTCAGGCCCGCCGTCAGCGACATACCGACCATGCCTTCCTTGCCGACGATCCCCACCTCAACACTTCTGCCGTCATGGCTGAGAGCGACCAAGGAGGCCATGCCATCGTTAAGAAAGTAAGCAAAATCGATTCTCTCTCCGGGCTCCAGCATGATTCTGTGCTGCGGCAGGTCGGTTGGCTCCAGGTGGGGCCGAAGCACGTTGTACTCCTTATCGGGGAGTGACAACAGAATGAGATTGTTCACGGCTTTTCCGGCGGCGTCGGAGCGAGAGCCGGGACGCAGTGAAAGCAATCTGTCAGGCTTTGTCGCTCGCTTAACGATGATCTGTCCTTCCGCTAAGGCGTCCATTTCCATGATTGTTGGATGCCCCCGACGGCCTCCCGCTGTTTCCGGAAGGCTGTAGCTCGGCCAGCATCTCAATGGAAATGCGAAGGAATCTCAAGGTAGAAGGTAGGGAGAAAATTCCTAGCATTTTCCCACCGGGATGAGGCATCATCCGATGTTGTTTTTGCAACAATACCAACGACACTTAAGCGTGTAGGCGCACGAGACTATTCGTCCTTTCGATCAATGGGCTCATTCTTCTGCAGCCGCCCGTCTTTGGCAGACAAGAGGCCGTTCAGCTCTTGGACAAGTTTCAGAAATGTTGGCCGATCCTGCTCGACCGCGATTTGGGAACAAAGCTCCTGAATGCGGTCACTATCAGACTGATTCATATGCGAAGCGGAAGTATTACAGTATTCGCCGTATTAGGTATGTTCGATGTCGAACGCTGCGGAGTGTAAGCCAGGGGGTGCCCAAGAACTGTGAAATTGCTGGTGGACCGCTGCGGTTCGAGCGCAGTTTAGGGCGGGGCGTGTAGTGATTTCCCCCGTCGAGACAATAAGCCGGCGCTGCTCAGGGATCATCGGCTGGTGCCTATGAGAACCATCCGAAGAACGCCGCCGTCACCCCGAACGTGTCGATGAATCCGTGAGCCAGAATGCAGACCCAGAGGTTGCGCCCCGATAAGACATACGCGGCGCCAAGGATCAACCCGGCCATGCCTGAGTCCACTATTCCCGACGGACCTTTGTAGTAGTGTCCGTATCCGAAGAGCACGGACACGATCAAGACGGCGACCCAATCGGCGGCCTTTGACCCGCCACCTGCCTCTGCGGCGCGCGTGAGCAGGTAGCCGCGGTAGCCGATCTCTTCTCCGAAGGCGGCGAAGGTCCAGACGAGCAGGAGCCAACGGAGTGCCACCAACGCATTGCCCGTAATCTGCTCGGAGCCGCTAGGCGCGACTGCCGGCGGCCAGAAATGAGCCGTGAGGGGATCAATGACCAGTGCGCCGAGGATGATTCTCAGGGCAGCCGCGGCAAACGCGTACAAGACGGTCCGGCGCCAGGAGGCCGGCCAATGCACGCCCATCACGGACCATCCGCCGTCGCGCAGGCGAAGCGAAATCAGACCGATTACAAAAAGGATGGGAACCTCGTTGGGAATTACGTGATAGACATTATGGCCAATTACGATCACGCTTCCCAATACCAGTTCGGCCAGCGAGAACCAGCGCTTTGCGGCAGACAGCTGTGGAACGGAATCAGTTTCGCCGAGCCCAGACCTGTCGCCGTGATTGATCGATTGGGTCAAGTTTGTTTCTCCTTCAGAATGGGTTCAACAGGTCAGCCTCTGGGCAATGCGAGCGACTTTCGGTATTGCCGGGCGCACCAGAGAGCAAATCGCGTGGTCAACATCACCAGCCCGCAACCCACGATCAGCCCCGCTGGCACGATCCACCAGCCCAGGGCATCTCTGCCACCGAGAGGTGGACTCCCAAACCCAAGTCGAAGCGAGATCCCAGTGTCGCCGCCATTGGTGAAGACCCACAATCCAGCGGTTTGCGGGTGAACTATTTTCAACACAGCGCACCACATGAAAGTGCCCCCGAGGAAATACCCCACGATGGAGGTGAGCAGCACAAGAAAACCGGCAATACTCAAGCTGGCCCAGCGGAACAAACTTTCCAGTATCCGTACGGGGGATCTGCTGACCTCCGCCCGCGCCAGCAAGGCGTCGGTGGTGTACTGACTGGCCAGATCTTCTGGGCTACCGAGCCTCGCCAGTGCGGTGTCGACTCCAGCGGCAGTGACTTGTCCGCCCTCGGCCGCCTTCTCCGTGATGTGGCTGCGCAGTTCTTCGACGATCTCGCGCGCGTCCGCGGCGTTCATGCCGCACAGGAGTTGGCGCAACCTGCCCAGATATGCTTCGATCTTGTGCTGCGCATCGCCTGCCCTGGTCATTTATTTCTCCTTGGAGAGGGGAGCGAGCAAACGGCTCATGCTCGACGAGAATCGCCACCACATCCCAGCCATCTGGCGACCGCGCTGTTTTCCGGCCGGAGTAAGCGTGTAGTATTTGCGCGGATGTCCAGCATCCGATTCCACCCACTCACTTCGCACCAGGCCCAACACTTTCAACCGGCTGAGTAGCGGATACACGGTTCCCTCCGAAACGATCAAGTCGGAATCGGTCTCCAATCGCCGCAGAATTTCGAGGCCATAGAGCTTTCCGTCCCATAAGGCAGCCAGGATGGCCAACTCCAGACATCCTTTGCGGAGTTGGATTTCCCACTTGTCTATGGCCTCCTGATCGCTCGGGTCTCGCTCCTTCATTCCTCAATACCTTGTACTACAAGGTATCATGTTGTCAAGACCAAAGGAGAGCTCATTTTGAACGCCAGTTAGTTTCTATTGGCGGCCAGCGTTTGCGGAATTATTAAACGTAGCCTTTCTTCTTCCAGACCGCCCAATCGGAGCGCACAGCTTCGAGCATGGCTTCAGCGCCATGGTGCAGCCACTTTCCTTTTTGGTTGTCGATATGGCGCAGAACTGCTTTGCGGGCAGAGGTAGTG